>NZ_JBBNLQ010000003.1:0-195827 GCF_040092395.1 Collinsella sp. CLA-ER-H4 | reverse complement strand
GTGGCGCGTCTCGGCCCTGGGCGGAGGCCGCTACTCATTCACGTCCGCCTCCGGGCTGGCGCTGGACGACCGGGGGCAGCGGACCTCGGAGGGCAACACGGTATGGCTCTACGAGCCCAACGGGGGGCCCGCCCAGGCATGGGTCCTTACCTAGTCTGCAAGATCTTTCAAATACTTTTTGACAATCTCCCGAAATGATTCAGGGAGAAGCCTTCGTGCTATTTTCTTAGTATAAAAAAATATTCCCCGCTCACGCCTTTTATACATACACTCAATGGCATGCCAACCACCTTCGACAAATGCGTCAATATAGAGCTGTCTGTCTTTTGGAAGGGTGCTCGGGCGGCGGAGCTGATCGTTGCCTTTAGCGATATCGTCAAATTCGACAGGGTACAAGTCCAGAGCGTTGCTGGATTCAATAAACTCCCTGCCGCGGTCGTTATTCACCAGCAAGCAGGAGACACCTTTCATCTGATTAAACTTCTCAGCATCTTTCAAAACGTCGGGCCTATTAACGTCGACGCCCCAAAAATCACCGATGGTAAGATCGCCGGCGCGAAATCTCCCTGCATAGGGGCACCTATAGCAGCTATCGCGAAGAGTCTTGAGGTTCAGGAACATGTCGTAGTAGGGGGATTTCGCCGCAGAAATGGTGACCTCTCTTCCGTCCTCAAGAAGAAGAAATAGAAGAAGAGAGTTGTCCCACCCCTCGCGCTTGCACCTAAACCGGAAATCAACCACGGGAGACCCAAGCTGTCTGCCATAGCCCTCAACGCAATCCGCGAACATGCGGCCGGAAGGGACGCCGTGGCAGACCAGGTCAACGGTTGTCAGGTTCTCATAATCGCCTCCGAGAAAGCCCCTAAGGCCGGCGACTTGGCAAGGCGTACCGCAGAAAAGAACCCGCCTCCCCTCGCGAAGGTCCGCCTTCACGTCGGCAAAACAAGCTCCGGCATCACTCTGCACATATTTTGAGTTAAGCAGTGGACGAAGCCCGTCAACGCTCGCCGCGCGACGGTGCCGCACCCGAAGGATGCTCCCCTCGCGCTCATAGGCAGCGCCATATGCGACCCCACCAGAAGCAATAAGCTCACGCGCAAATGCACCAAAAACGCCACCGGAGGCGGACTCCGAGACATCGTCCCTACCGGCGGCGGCAAAGAACGGTCCGGCGGAATTAAAGCCTATCCCTCGGTTAAGACCGCACGCCTTAATGCACGCGCCGCAGCCAATGCAAAGATCACCATCAATTACAGGAAGAACGAACCCATCCTTACCCTCGGACATGGTAACGGCGCCTCTAGGGCAACTAGCGGCACACGCTCCACAACCGCAGCAATGCGATGGCGACTCAAACAGCGTGGGAATTTCTCCCCTTTTCACAGTAGACATGCAGTTACCCCCCCCCCCTATTTATGAACCGAAAGCAACTTGCGCAGAATGTCCGCATTCATATAACCGAAAAAAGCCAACGCAATTGCAAGACAGGCAATAGCGCTCAAAAAGCCAGCACCGTAGGCTGACAGATAATAAAAGGCGAACACTCCAAGAATTGAAACCAAAGTCAGAATCTGCTCAGCCCGGTCTTCGACAAGCTTCGCAAACTTAGCGACTTTAATCCTGCGGTACTCATTCACCACGATCATCGCCAAGAGGGTTGCAAAAGACGCTCCATATAGACCAAAGCGTGGAATCAACAAGACACACAGCAGGGCGCAAAGAGCAGCAGACACCGCAGTAGTGGTTCCCATAATTCCAGTCTCTTTATGTGCGGTGAAGATACCGCCATAAAAACCGGAAATATTGCTGAAGTACGTCGCCAAGAGCAATATCGGTACATACAACATGCCCTCGCCGAATGAACCCTTAATCAGGACGCCATACACAAGAGGCATAAGCGCGGACATAAGCAGAACGACGCTCATCATGAAACGCCTTAGCGCCCGATACACAGAGTTATAGAAAGCCGACTCATCCTCATCAGAGTTTAGGGCTCGAGCTGAACTCTCCTTCCAAGACTGATAGAAAAAGCCATACACCTGATCCATGATACCGGGGAACTTGTACGACACTGCATACACGCCGGCAGCAGAAGGCCCAAGCGTACTCATGATAATGAGCCTGTCCAGCAAGTTATTAATAGTCCAGGAAACCTTATTAGGGATGAGCGGAAATGAATACCGTAGAAGGTTTAAAGCATAGGAGATAGAGAGGGCCGACGGATCGATATAACGCCAGAGCCTCCGCATTACCATGAACACGAGAGCAACACCGCCCTGCGCAATGACCGTTGCAGATAGCATACCCACAACGCCCCAGCGAAGAACGGCGATAAAGAGAACATTGAGCAAAATGGTAAAAGCACTCGCGGCAAAGTTCATGACGGAATATCCCACGGTATCCCCGAAACCACGAAGGACAGCAGAAGCCATCTGCAGAAGCGCGCCAGCAACAACAAGTCCCACGACCCAGCCAAGATTTTCAGGCTCAAAAAGCAACCATACCAGAATCGCCATGACTGCAAAGCATACGCATCCGGCAAGAAGTACAGCGCATGACGCTGTCACGGCTGTAGACCGATCCTCATCGGTACGGCAGTCAATGAGAAACCGAAACAGCGCTTCATCCATCAGCAGCGAAACCGCAGGAACGCAAAATAAAGCAATAGTATTGATGTAGTCTACGGTGCCGTAATCAGCAGTGGAAAGAACCGATGTATAGAGCGGAAGCAGAAGAAACGACACGAGCTTTGTTGCCATGCCGCCAACTGCGATAATGCCGGTATTTTTGATAAGTCGGCTTGTCTCTCCCATTACGAAAGCGCCTTTCTAAGATAAGCCCACGAATGCTCACGCAGAGAATCAAGAAGAGAGTCCACATCACCCCAGTCACAAGGAGGAACATCGTCGGCACACATAACGTTGACGCAACGGTCAGACAGCCCGATATTGCCCAGCAAGTCGCGCATACGCGCACCAGACTTATCTGTTGCATATACGCGGAAGGGCTTATGGAAGAGAACAGAGAATACAGTTGCATGAAAGGAATTGGTAACGATGAGGTCTGCGTGTGCGATAAGAGAAACGAACTCTTCAGGGCCAACGCCAAACAGGTTAATTGAATTTGGGATATCTAGATTATTCTCAGATATATAAGCCACCTTCATGCCTGTTGCCTCCGTCATCGCGACGGTGCTCTCGATAAGCTCAGGACATTCACGCAAAAGATACATGAAAATATATTCACCTTGCAAGACATCTTTAGATGCCATGTCGGTATAGTCATCGGATTCCAACAAAAGTGTGGGATCTAAAACAACGTCGATAGGCGTATCGACAAGTGGCTGAAATAGCGGAACCGTCTCCTCCTCGCGAACAGACAAAAAATCAAACCTTGAAAGTAAATCGGATACAAGTTGCTCATCAAAATTCTCCGGTCTAAAGAAAGTATGAGCAAGACTGGGAGCGTAAGCAACTCGTCGACTATCTCCGGCAAATGAAAGGAAATAGGGGCCAACAACACCTTGTGTGCAATCGAGATTCCAAATTTGATCGCTTCCGCAAATAAAACAATCAAACTGCTCAGCGAGTTCGTACATATCACTTTCTTTTTTCCAGAAATACGGTCTCTTTGTAAGCCTGAAATACTTTTTAGAAAATTCCGCGAATGCAGCCTTTCTAGACGACTGCTTACGCCAACAGCGCATTGCGCGCAGCGTCATCTTCGGGTGGCGAGGTTGGAAAAACCTATATTGCTCATAGTCACGAGAACGATAGTCGATTATTCGCACCTCATGCCCCATGCCTTTCAAGACTTCTTGAAGCGCATAAGACTGAAGTGCAGACCCGAAATTTAAAGCACCGTGGAAAGTAATCGTTCCAATCTTCATTATTTATCTGTTCCTGTTCACCCAAATATGAATAGCATCTGAAAGGCTGAGTCCAGTTACCCCATCAGCAGCTAGAGAAAGCGATGCGAGAAGATAGCGGCTGTAATCCGAAGTGCGCAGAGCCTTCTCAATATCCTTCCATCTACCATTCATCGAAGTACTCACCCTGCTGAACTCATCAATTGAATTGAACGTGTCACAACAACAAGCAAATAAAATCTTACGAGCGCAGTTGTCCAGAGCGACAGTTCTCCCAAGCAAGAGCGGTCCGAACAAAGGAAAAATGCGATTGAAGTCTTCCTGACTATAATTAATCCCCAGCTCTGCACGTAAAGAAATCAACTCATCAAGAACCCAATACGAATCAAGCCCTTTAACATTCGTAGGGGTAGACTGCATTATGGATCCAGGACGGATTCGGTAATAATAGCCACTCAAATCATAACAAGGTTCATCGTTAAAGCGGCAATCTATCCATACCGGATGAATCAGATCTTCGTACCATGCACCAACGGGAAAACCTAGTCGATTCCAGACTTCACGACGATATAGTCTGCCCCACGGCACCATCCAACTAGCTCTATCGTTCTCTATCTTGCCAAGCAAACCATCATCAGACATATATCTAAAAGTCGATGTAACGAAATCCGCAGATGTTTCATCGAGTCTGCTCCGCATATCCTCAAGATACCCTGGCCCGATCATGTCATCAGAATCCACGAACATGATGTACTTACCGCGAGAAACTCTAAGACCCGCATTACGTGCTGCGGAAAGGCCGCCGTTTATTTGGTGAATTACAAGAACATTAGGCATTAGTCCATACGAATCGGCTATAACGCCAGAATCATCTTTAGACCCGTCATCTACAATAATAACCTCAAACTTGCCAGAAAACTCCTGTGTCACAATGGAATCAAGGCAAGGTTTGAGGTATTTTTCAACGTTGTATACAGGCACAATAATAGAAATGTCGTAAGATATGCCTTCCTTAAAAACAATAGGCATGAACATATTGGATGGTCTCTTGGAAACCATGCTAAGCTTCGCCTTAGACGCATAGGATATAGAATCGGAACGACGACATAACCTAAGTAAGCCATCATAAATAGGGCTAGAAAGTAGAAGTTTTATAGCCTTCTTAATTAAATTAAGAATATGCAACAATTGACTCCTCCCATCTTCAAAGTCGAATAAATATGCGCTTCCATCAATTCGGACATTTAAGTTATGATGCCCCAACATGCAATCAACAAGACCAATCGCAGACGGCACCCCATAGAGGAATAGACTACAAACAATAAATCACAAACGAAAGCGTCTATTGACTCACTCAGACCATGGGGGCGTTGGAGAACTTCTTTGAAAAAACGTGCAAAGACCAGCTTCTAAGCATCGACCGAAATAACTAAAGCCCAAGGAATGAATACACCGCACGACAAGACTGAACCTTTGATATCGGTTCAATCGTAAATTCTTGTCACTTAATTGAAAGCTAAGGACAAGCTCGGTCAGGACTAATAATGCTCCAACTAAATATATTAGAAAAAAGCAATAATGACCTGCATTATACAAATAGACGACGGAGACATTTAAAGCAGCTTAGTAAGTGCCGAGCAGAAAAAGAAACGATACTGCAATTTGACAAAACAAGACTATGAACTAAGTCCGGACAATTGCTGATTCGACTCTGATACTCGCTTTTAATTGTTTTATCAAATTGCCTTTTCACCTCTTTATCCACTTCACAATGCCAAAGAACTTCATCAAGATCACAATAGTGTCGGCAGATACCCCTTTTGGCATTTTTTACTGAATCGCTCGACCATTCACTCGCATAACGAATCAACTCGTCGCTTACAAAGCTCCAATCAGTTATCTGATCCTCTTTAAACTGCTTCGTACTATTAGCGCCATGCTGACGATAGTAGTAAAGCGGCTCGTCAATGTGAAATAAACTCTTTGCAATATCGAAAACAGGAAGAAGTTGACAAAGATCCTCACCGTGCATAAGGCCAACTCGTTTCGAGTACCACTCATCACTGGCAAACAAATCTCTCCGAATGACCTTATTCCAAACGCTATTGAAATCGCATCCGCACAACAGGTTTTTAACAGCATCAAAAGATTCGCCCGTATGCATACCAGAACAGATATCAACTTTTAACGAGGGTTTAATAGGCATCAATCCCATGGTAAAGTCAAATGAAATGATATCAGCACCAGTCGAGGCAATTACATCGCATACCTTTTTGATGCAGCCTTCAAGAAGAGCGTCATCGGAGTCGAGCGAAAGAATATAACGCCCACTCGCCTTACGAAGACCGTCTCGACGTGCAGCGAGAAGACCTTCGTTGTCCTTATGAATAACGAAGGCTCTCTCACGCTTATCGCAATAAGCATCGCAAATCTCGGGAGATCCATCGGTGGAACCATCATCCACAAGAATCACCTCAAAAGAGCCGGTCCCTTGAATATCAATAGATTCCAGACAAGCGGGAAGAAAACGCTCGGTGTTATATACCGGTACAACAATACTGATGTCAGGCGTTTCGTCATGCATAAATAACTCCTAATAGCGCCGACGAATACGGAAAAAGATCGCAGCTGCCGCCATATACAAACGTAATGACAAAATAAAACACGAAAAATAAAAAGCCCAGAGTTCCAGTTAGAAACCGCTCTCTACCAAGGTTTTCAGATAAAAAGGGGTAAACCAAACCTGAAATGAAAAGAAAAGGGAAACTGAGTCGAATTAGCTCAGGACTGATGCTCGCAAATTGAGCGAATAAGGAAGAAATTATGCCACAGCTCGTATAAAAATTAAGTGTCCATCGATCAATGCTCGTGGTCAAACCCTTACTACCCAACATCCATATAGCAAGGCAAAATAGAAAATAAATAAGCATTGTGATATTAAATGAGCCCATTCCAGCGTGTTTGATCTGAAAGCTATATGACGACGTAAATAGAGACACGAGTTCCATTACATCCGGTCCAATCATAATCACACAAATAGCAAAAATGATAACGCCAACGCATGCAAGAAGTGCAACGGTCTTGTATGAACGTTCTTGTCTGCGGTTGAAGCATGAAATATAAATAATCCAAATTAAAAGTCCTATGATAGACATTTTGTGAAAGCCAACTGCAAGAGCCAAATAAACAATAGCGGGGACGCGCTTCTCACGGAACAGCTCATAGAGCATCATGACGAGCATACTAGTAGCAAGACATTGCCTAATTATGTTTAACGTATAACCGAACACAACGAAACAAAGAAAGAAACCTACGACAGGATACCCGCGAGGATACAACTTCCTAACAACTAAAATATAGGGAAGGAGAACGATGGCTTCACAAAGAAAAAGAACAGCGTGGAAATCACCAGTCAGTCTCCCCAGGATCCAGAAGAGAATTACGAATAGCGGCTCTTGATCTGAGCAAGCACCCATAGCACCTGTGAGCGAATAATACTGCGAGGCGTAAAAACACCTGAGAGGATATGCCGAGGTATCGGTACCGACAGATGCATCGCGCAGCCCCGCCACCAAACAAAGGGGGAGAACCGCGATAACCGCTAGAAGAAAACTGACGCGCTTATTAGGTATCTTTACCGAAAAATATAGCAACGCAATATGGGACACAAAGGCAATGAAATAGATTGGCATCTCTACACCTGCTTTGCATATCGTTTGTAAACCGTCGATTTACCTCCGGTCGAAACCACGTCGAAAACACCAACACAGCAGTTAAACACATCTTGAAAATAGATGTTATACAAAAAGCTGCCATGGCATTCAGTAACGTTAAACAGATGCGCGCTAATAGAAAAACTCACCTTATCAACCTTTTATCACAGGAGTTACCCGATAGCCTTACCAGAAATTGCAGCATATAACGCATAGAAAGCGTTATGAACCCTAGGAGAGATAGAAAAGAGAGCACAGCGTAACCTCCATTTTGAACAAGCATATGGGTTCCTCGACGCCCTCCAGGCAAGCCCTCGAGCATTCCTCAAATATTTCTGGGCGTCAGCCTTACTATCAAATCCGTCCGGATCAACCCTCATTGCAACGCGAAGCGTACAGAATGATTGAAAACACTCAAACTCGCCCTGAAATTCAGACCCGGCAAATCGTCGAACAGTCTCAATAGTCCTGTCCATGTCTTTAGCATGCTTGGAACCCTGCTTTCTGAGCGTTGTAATGGAACCAGGTCTCGTCACGTATGCATAAAAGCACGCATCAGAGAATGCAACCTTTTGAATTTTGGAACAAATTTTAGCAATTACGCCCATGTCTTCGAAGAGCTGCCCCTCAGGAAAGACAAGGTCGTTAATAAGAGATCGTTCAAAGAGCTTTCCGCACGCAGAGCCGCTCTCACCGCTTAATAAAAGTAATTTTCGTAAATGCTCAATTCCAGATTCAACATGGAATTCTACATTCTGCCCCATCTTATAGTTATCAAGAACAGGCGTCTTCGCAAAGGAGCCGATAACGAGCGAAACTTGATACTTGTCAGCCGCTTCGACCATCAACTCAACAGTTCGCGAATCAATCAAATCGTCCCCATCAACATACATGACATAATCGCCGTGGCACCTTTGAGTACCAAAGTTACGAGCAGAAGAAAGACCGCCGTTTTCCTTATGCAAAATCTTAAATCGCGTGTCTGATCCAACGGCATCTTCAATAAGATCAATAGTATTATCAGTACATCCATCATCCACAATAATATATTCGATATTCGAATAAGTCTGACCAAGCAATGAGTTTACGCAAGGAAGCGCGAACATACCCACGTTGTACATGGGGACAATGACACTAACCAGAGGCTTAGCAACATCAGAAGCCATATATCTAAGACCTCCTGAGAACAAAACGATATATCAACGCTCTAACGGAATTTGGCATCAGACAGACGACGGCATGCGGTAAATAAGAACAGATATAATCGCATTTTGTGAAATAGCCACGCTCAACTTGAGCACGCTTAAATGCTTTAGCGTACTTAAGATACTGCGAGCCCCCCCTGCGAGCATAGAAATCCCCACTAACGCGCATCGCAACAAGCGGTTCCTTCAGGTTATCCGCCTTGCAGCCACATGCGAGCATCCTGTTAAAAAGGTCCCAATCCTCAAAGTAGAGAAAATCGGAACTGTAGTTACCAGCCTCCATGACTTTCGACTTTCTAAACGTCATAGGAGGATGACGAAAGGGATTTCGCCTTTTGGAATAAGAACGTATAGCGTCGATGCCCTTGGGAAGATCTGTGGACGCAACAGGTTCATTGGGAGTCGTGACGAATTCGATAACATCGCTTCCGACCATATCGAGACCACTATCAATAGCGGCAAGCTGTTTCTCCATACGATCCGGACGAGCTATATCATCAGTGTCCATGCGTGCAACAATTTCGTTAGAGCAAGCAAGGATGCCTTGGCGCAGTGCATACCCAAGTCCATGGTTTTTTTCATACGAAACAAAATTGAACAGTCCGGGATGCAGGAAGTCATAATCTTGGAGCACGTCTTCAAGCTCATGCGTAAGCGGACCATCCTTGACCATGACGATCTCGGCAGGAGAAACCGTTTGATTCAGCATGCTGTCTAAAGCTTGAATTAAAAAGGCAGGATTTTCTTTTTTGTAAATGCTCATCAACACACTGTAAGAAGAAGAAAAGTTTGTCTGCATCTATCGTCCCGTTCTCTTCTTTCCAAACATGGCACCAAAAGTGCCAGTAAAGCACTTCCAATCCATCGCAAAACAACGGTTTTGGACATAGCGAAGCTCAATCTTCTGGCGCAGGCCGCTCTCGAAGGTTGCCTCATTACGATCGGTTGCCTGCCAAAGACCAGTAATACCGGGCTGAACAGAGAGCAGCTCAGCCTTTTCCTCGTCGGAAAAGTGCTGTTCAAGCTCATCCCTTGTAATGGGACGCGGTCCAATAACGGAAAGATCGCCGTTAAGCACGTTCAGGAACTGAGGCATCTCGTCGATAGAGCACTTACGAATAAACTGACCAATCTTGGTAATACGAGGGTCATCGTCAACCTTGCGTTCGACTTCCCACTGATGTAGCTGCTCGGGACTCAGATACTTCTGTACATCGCCAGCATCGGCGACCATACTACGAAGCTTAAAAATCTTGATAGTCCTTCCGCCTCTGCCGACGCGCTCTTGCGTATACATGGGGCTGCCGGGCGATTCGAGACTAATGAGCACGCACACGATGGCGATAGGAATAAGCAGCAGTACGCTCATCAAAAGACTGAACACCAGATCAAACAGCCTCTTAATAAAGCGGTAACCAAGCGTACCGCTCGGCTTAATCTCTTTAATAGCTAGTGCATCCCCCATTGATGCACAGCTCTCTGTCATTTCCTTAGCAGCCATAGTCAAACTTACGTCCCCGTTCCCTACGGATCACCCAATCGGTAAATTCAAAAAAGCGTACGAACAGCCGGTACAACGTCTCCCTTACGTTTTGCTGGGAACGTCGAGCGGTAGCAGCTCCCTAAAAACGGAATCGCCATCGCCCACGTCTACCAGGCACCAGCGTTTATGACGGTCGATCTTTTTAACGCGAGCCTCTTGCCCCACCAAGGGACCCTGCTCTATGTGCAACACGCCGTCTTCTATGCGCGCAACGCTGTTGCGCACCACGCCGTCGTCGTCCAGAACGCTGCGGTACCAATCCTGCGCATCGTCCGGCATGGGCATGTACGCCCGCTCCCTGCTGCCGGCGATGCGACAGCCAAAGCTCAACTGGGCCAGGGCCCTATCGAGCGCGGCGGCATCGTGCGTGGCGACGAAGAAATATTCCTTGTACATAGGTTTGGTTTGGAGCGACCGGGCGCCGTCCCGCTTAAACCAGAACTCCTTTTGCATCACAAAAGCGTCCTGCATCAGGTCGTGCGGGATAATGCGGCGGACCTTTTCGCAGGTCTCACGCTCTTTTCCATGGGGGGTGTGAACCAGAAACCAGCGGACGCGGCCGTGCTGGCTGTTGGTGGTGGCGCCGCTAAATGCGCCCGGCAGCTGCTCTTGGCGCCGCGCCGTCTGTTCCATGTTCTCACCCCCCTCTTTTGGCTTTGCGATGCACGCAAATGCAGGGGCGTTTAGAACAGGCTTCTCGCTCGCAGCTAGGCGCAGTCGCAAAAGTACAGGTTTTTGTAGAGGGGTATGGAGATGCACCTACTGGCAGTACATTTTGCGTAATCTGGGCAAACGCTGATTAATTGCTCGTATAATGTCGTCAGTCGAAAGATACAAAAACCTGTACCTTTTTGTGCAACAAAAAAAGCCGCTCAACCAGCGGCTTTTCTTATTTGGACATGAAAAAAGGCGACCGTCCTTTGTGGACAGTCGCCTTTGTTAATTGTTGTGAAGTTTGCCTTAGGCGCGAGTCTTGATCTCCTCGGTCACCTTAGCTACAAACTCGTCGACGCTCATCTGAACGGTCTCGTTGGAGCGATCGCGGACGGAGATGTTGCCGGCCTCGACCTCCTTCTCACCCAGGATGAGCATGTAGGGCACGCGGTCGATGCTGCGGGCCTCGCGGATCTTGTAGCCGATCTTCTCGTCGCGGTCGTCGCAGACCACGCGAATGCCGGCCTCCTCCAGCTTGGCGCACACCTCGTGGGCGTAGTCGCGGCTCTTCTCAGAGACGGGAAGTGCCTTGACCTGCACGGGAGCCAGCCAGGTGGGGAACTTGCCCGCAAAGTGCTCAATCAGAATACCGATGAAGCGCTCGATGGAGCCAAAGCACACGCGATGCAGCATGATGGGGCGCTTTTTGGTGCCGTCGGCGTCCACGTACTCCAGGTCAAAGTTGAGCGGCATCTGGAAGTCGAGCTGCACGGTACCGCACTGCCAGGTACGACCGAGCGAGTCCTCCAGGTGGAAGTCGATCTTGGGGCCGTAGAAGGCGCCGTCGCCCTCGTTGACCTCGTAGTCCATATGCAGCTGCTCCAGAGCGGTACGCAGGCCCTCCTCGGCGCGCGCCCAATCCTCGTCCGAACCCATGGAGTCCTCGGGGCGGGTGGAAAGCTCAACGTGGTACTTAAAGCCAAACTTCTGGTACACGGAGTCAATGAGGTTGACCACACCCACGATCTCGTCGGTCAGCTGGTCAGGACGCACGAACAGGTGGGCGTCGTCCTGGTTAAAGCAGCGCACGCGGAACAGGCCGTGCAGGGCACCGCGCAGCTCGTGGCGGTGCACCAGGCCAATCTCGCCGGCGCGGATGGGCAGCTCGCGGTAGGAGTGCGGCTTGGAGGCGTACACCAGCACGCCGCCCGGGCAGTTCATGGGCTTAATGCAGTACTCTTCGTCGTCGATGACGGTGGAGTACATGTTGTCCTTGTAGTGGTCCCAGTGGCCCGAGGTCTTCCACAGCTGCTTGTTCATGATGAGCGGCGTGGAGATCTCCACGTAGCCGGCCTTGTGGTGAATCTCGCGCCAGTAGTCCAGCAGCGTGTTCTTAAGGATCATGCCGTTGGGCAGGAAGAACGGGAAGCCAGGGGCCTCGTCGCGCATCATAAAGAGGTCCATCTCGCGGCCGATCTTGCGGTGGTCACGCTTCTTAGCCTCCTCCAGCATGTGCATGTGCTCGTCGAGCTCTTCCTTGGTGGCAAAGGCGACGCCGTTGATGCGGGTGAGCATCTTGTTGTCCTTGTCGCCCTTCCAGTAGGCGCCCGAGACGCCGGTGAGCTTAAAGGCCTTGAGCGCCTTGGTGTAGCAGATGTGGGGGCCGACGCACATGTCGATGTAGTCGCCCTGCTGGTAGAAGGTGATGCGGGCGTCATCGTCCAGGTCACCGATGTGCTCGACCTTGTACTTCTCGCCGCGCTCCTCCATAAGGGCGATGGCCTCGGCGCGGGGCTTCTCGTACACGGAAAACTTAAGGTTCTCCTTGACGATCTTTTTCATCTCGGCCTCGATCGCGGGGAAGTCGTCCTCGCTGATCTTGACGCCCTCGGGCAGGTCGACGTCGTAGTAGAAGCCGTTGTCGGTCGCGGGGCCGTAGGCAAAGTCGGCCTCGGGATAGAGGCGCTTGATGGCCTGCGCCATGATGTGCGCGGCGGAGTGGCGGATGACGTGCGTGACCTCGTCCTGCGGGAGTTCGGCCACCGAACCGTCATTGTAGAGTGCCTTCATGGGTATGTTTTCTCCTCTCGGATGCCTGATGCAAGTGTATGCGATGCGCTCGGCATTTTAACTTGCATCATTATAGGCAGGTTGCCTTGGTATACAAGCGCCCGCCGCACCTTAATGGCACGGCGGGCGATTTTCTACGCATGCTTCATCGTGTGGGGCGGGGTGCGCGTGTGGCTTGCGCGGGACGCGTGGTGCCCGCGGCTTGCGGCCGGCCCGGCGATGGATGCGTTACTGGATGCGAGTTCGGCAGTAGGGGCAGACCTTCCAGTGCGCATCGAGCGGGCGATGGCAGCTGGGGCAGACGTTGCGAACCTGGGTGTCACACACCGGGCAGACGACGAAGTCCTTCTCGATGGGTGCGCCGCACTGCGGGCAGGTGCCGTACTGGGCAAGCTGGCGCTCGCGCAAGGCCATGTCCAGCTCCTGCTCCTCGCGGTCGGACGCGTAGGAGTGCGGGCGCAGGACCAGGTAGGCAATGAGGCCCACAAACGGGATGAGGGCGATGATGCCCCATGCCACGTAGGCGCTGGCGCCGCGGCGGCGAGCGTCGATGAACACATAGACGACCGACAGCACATACAGGGCGATGATAAAGCCAACAAAGGCATAGACGACGCCCATAAGCTGCGGCGACATGAGCTCGGAGATGTACTTGGACATTACGGGTACCTTTCGGAATATTAACAGTCTGGTCAAGTTTACCACGGGGTTTGTTTATATGGGACCACGGCTAGGGGCGGGGCTGGTGCGGACACAAACAACTCAATCTGTAACAGGTGGGAGCGGAATCCGGGTCTAGGTGTTACAGAACGAGACATAACTTCAACGTGGTAGCCGGCAAACGAGGTTGTCGACGTTATCGGGTCTCCCCTCGTCTGCCGTTGGCGGGTGTTGCGGGGCTGTTCGCCGCATTGCCGCCGCACTGGGGGTGTGCGGACCGTAGGATAGTCTTATTGACGGCCTGTCAACTCGTCTGGGAGGCACTGTGACAGAAACGTTTGATATCGCGATTGTCGGCGCGGGCATCACCGGATGCGCCATCGCGCGGCAGCTCGCGCGATTTGACCTTTCCATTTGCGTGGTCGAGGCGGCTAACGATATTGCGCTGGGCGCGTCGAAGGCCAACGGCGGCCTGGTGCACGCCGGCTACGATCCGGCGCCGGGCACGGTAAAGGCGCAGGTCAATGCCCGTGGCTGCGAGCTGTATGGTACTTGGGCTCAGGAGCTGGGCTTTTTGTTTTGCCGTACCGGATCCATGGTGCTGGGCTTTAACGACGAGGACCGCGCGCATCTGGAGAAGCTGCGGTGCAACGGTCATGTCAACGGTGTGCCCGAGCTGTCGATCGTCGGACCCGACCGCATCCACGAACTGGAGCCGCGCGCCAGTGCCGATGCAACGTGCGCGTTGTGGTGCCCCTCCACTGGCTTTGTCGACCCGTTTGAGGTTGCCATCGCCGCGCTGGAGAATGCCGTGGCCAACGGGGTGACGTTTATGCGGTCCGCGCCGGTGGAAACGATTGAAGTCGCGGGCTCGGGCGACGACGCGCGCTTTACGCTGGCGACCCCCGCCGGCAACGTGCGCTGCCGCTACCTGATCAACGCCGCGGGCAACGGCGCCGCCGACATCTCGCATATGGCGGGCGCCGAGGAGTTCCAGATGGTCTGGCGTCAGGGCAACATCGTGGTGCTAGACAAGGAACCGCGCGCGCTCATGCCGCTCTACCCGGTGCCGACGCCGATATCGAAGGGCGTCATCGTGACGGGGACCGTTCATGGCAACACCGTGATTACCGCGACTGCCGCCGTGCGTGAACCTGGCGACACGCAGACCTACGCGAGCGATGTCGACGCGCTGCTGAGCGGCGCGCGCAAACTGGTACCCGATCTAGACACGCGTCGCGTGGTGCGAGCATTTGCCGGTGGGCGCCCTGTCATTCAGGAAACGAACGACTTCTTTATTGGACAGTCGGCCGTGGTGCCGGGGCTGTTCCAGGCGGCTGGCATTCAGTCGCCGGGCGTGGCGAGCGCGCCGGCCATTGCCGAGCGCATGGAGCTTGTGATGCGTGAGGCGGGCGTGGAGCTGCACGAGCGGGCGGACTGGAACCCAATTCGCCGCGCGCCGGACGATTTTGACCGCGCACCGCTGGCGCGCAAGGAGGAACTGATCGAGTCCGATCCCGCGTGGGGACAGATTGTCTGCCGCTGCGAGACGGTGCCCGAGGCCGAGATTGTGGCCGCGATTCGACGCCGCCCGGGCGCGGTTTCGGTCGAGGGCGTCAAGCGCCGCTGCCGCGCCGGCATGGGTCGATGCCAAAGCGGCTTTTGCCAGAGCCGTGTGGTGGCGATTCATGCCCGAGAGCTGGGCTGCGACCCCGGCGAGGTATTACTGGAGGATACCGGCTCCTGGCTGGTCGAGGGTCCTTTGAAGGGGGTGCGCTAGGATGGCGAAATTCAAATCGAGCGCGATTGATTGCGGCGTCGTAGAAGCCGTACAGACGCAGGCCTTTGACGTGGTCGTTATCGGCGGCGGACCTGCCGGCATGGCGGCCGCGCTGGCCGCGCATAAGGCAGGCGCACGCGTGGCCATCGTGGAGCGCGAGCAGCACCTGGGCGGCATCCTCCGCCAGTGCATCCACCCCGGCTTTGGCCTGTCGCACTTTAAACAGGAGCTCACCGGTCCCGAATACGCGCAGCGCTTTATCGACCAGGTGCGCGCAACCGACATTGCGCTGTTCTTGGACAGTATGGTGCTTGGGATTGATTCGGGCGAGTGCGCGTCGGGTGTAGACGAGAGCGCAGAAGATGGCGTCACCTATACCGTCACGCTTATGAGCCCTGCCGGCATGTTGCAACTCGCCGGGCGCGCGATCGTCCTTGCCATGGGTTGCCGTGAGCGCACCCGCAGCGAGATCAAGATCCCCGGTAGTCGTCCCGCCGGCGTGTTTACGGCCGGCTTAGCGCAGCGATACATCAATATCGAAAACCTCAAGCCCGGCTCGCGCGCCGTCATTTTGGGCTCGGGCGACATCGGGCTTATCATGGCGCGCCGCTGCACGCTCGAGGGGATTTCCGTCGAGGGCGTATACGAGCTCATGCCGTACGCCAACGGTCTGCGCCGCAACGTCAAGAACTGCCTGGAAGACTTTGGAATTCCGCTGCACCTGTCCACCACCGTCACACGCGTGATCGGGCACGACCGCGTGGAGGCCGTCGAGGTAAGCCAGGTCGACGAGCACCTGGCGCCCATCGCCGGGACAGAGCGCATCGTTCCGTGCGACACGCTGCTGCTTTCGGTGGGATTGATTCCCGAAAACGAGCTTTCGGTTACCGCAGGCGTGGAGCTTGACCCGCGCACGCGCGGCGCCGTGGTGGATCAGAGCCTGCAGACGGGCGTGCCGGGCATCTTTGCCTGCGGCAACGTGCTGCACGTGCACGACCTGGCCGACAACGTAACGACCGAGTCCGAGAGGGCTGGCGCAGCTGCGGCGGCGTGGGCGTTGAACGGCGACGCCGGGGCGAGCGCTACGGGCACGGGCTGCGAGCTCACGGTCTCCCCCGCCGGTATCGCGGGATACGCGCTGCCGGGACGCATTACGGCTGTGGCACTCACCAAACTCAACTTCCGCGTGCGCCGACCGGTCGACGCCGCCCGCGTGCGCATTTTAGCAGGCGGCGAGGAACTGTTCGCAGGCAAGGTCTGTGCATTTAAGCCGAGCGTCATGGAAAGTTTCCCGTTGCCGGCAAAGGTGATTCAGCGCGCACTTGACCTGGGTGTTAACGAGATTGTCCTGTCCGTCGATCCCATTGAGGAGGCATAAGGCCATGAGCACGAATGTGACTGAGACGTTGCAGTTCAACTGCACCACTTGCCCATCCGAGTGCCTCCTGACCGTAGAGGTGGAGCGTGATGCCAATGGCTCCGTGGTAGAGGTTCGCTCCGTTACCGGCAACAGCTGCCCGCGCGGTGAGAAGTTCGCACATCAGGAGCTCACCTGTCCCATGCGTGTGCTTACCACTACCGTGGCCGTATCCGGCGGCGACGAAGCCCTGCTCCCCGTGCGCACCGCTGAAGCCATCCCGCTAGAACTCCACGCCCAAGCCATGAACTTAATCCGAGACCTAGTCGTCAACGCCCCCATCCGCATGGGCGACGTCGTGCTGGAAGACCTCCTCAACACGGGCATCAACCTAATCGCCAGCATGAACATCGACCGAGTCTAAGTAGCTAATTAGGGAAGGGGCTCTTTTAGCTACTTTTGCCGCTCGCCAGGCTGGTCATGCCAAGGAGTGTCCCGAAGTGCCGGCATAAAAGGAACGTCCCTATCTGCCGGGCTTGGGATACCATGGTGGCACCCTAGCGAAAGGATGTTTCATGGCACATGTCGATGACCGGCGCGTGGCGCGCGTGCTCGATGCGCTCGAGGCTCAGCACCCCGGCGCACAGCTGCTCGTAAACGACCCATGGTCGATCTATTACCTGACCGGCTTTTATGCCGATATGTTCGAGCGTTTTTGCGGTGTGCTGCTCGCGCGCAATGCCGAGCCAGTGATCCTGGTCAACGCGCTGCATCAGCTGCCCGAGTATGACAATGCCCGCGTCGCCTACCACACCGATACCGACGTCGTGGCCGACGCCATCGCGAGTGAGATCGACCCGACCAAACCGCTTGGCATCGATACCGTCATGCGCTCCGGCTTTTTGATGCCCCTTCTGGAGCACCATGCGGCCAGCGAGTTTTTCCTGGGCGACTTTGCCGTCACCGCCGCACGCACCTACAAGGATGCCGCCGAACAGGGGCTGATGCGCGCGTCCTCGGTCGCTAACGACGCCGTGATGGCCGACGCCATCAAGCTCGTCCACGAGGGCGTGACGGAACGCGAGATTGCCGACCAGATGCTCGGCCTGTATCGCAAGCACGGCTGCGAGGGCTTTAGCTTTCCGCCCATCGTGAGCTTTGGCGCCAACGCCGGCGACCCGCACCACGAACCCGACGACACCGTACTCAAGCGCGGCGACGTGGTGCTGTTCGACATTGGCGGGCGACGCTGCAACTACTGCTCGGACATGACGCGCACGTTCTTCTGGGGCGAGCCGGACGAGGAGACGGCGCGCATCTACGACATCGTGCGTCGCGCCAACGAGGCCGCCGAAGCGCTCATCGCACCGGGCGTGCGCATGTGCGACCTGGACCGCGCCGCACGCGACGTGATTGAAGACGCGGGCTATGGGCAGTACTTTACGCACCGCCTGGGACACTCGATTGGCCTGCAAGACCACGAGCCGGGCGACGTCTCGCTCGTCAACGAGCAGGTTGTCGAGCCGGGCATGACCTTCTCTATCGAACCGGGCATCTACCTCCCCGGCCGCACCGGCGTCCGCATCGAGGACCTTGCCCTGGTGACCGAGTCCGGCGTCGAGATCCTCAACGCCTACCCCCACGATCCGGTCCGCCTCGACTAGGCAATGCGGCAAAGGGGCTGTCCCTTTGCCGCATCCCACCAATACCGCGCCACAAAAACGGCCTATCTACTACGTTTAACCCGCATGGGTCGACCATAACTGGTTTTTCGCAAAATATGCAAGCCGTCTACCTGCGGTTTTTATTTCGCGATTCTCGGCATGGTCGAGGGTAGTCGGTATAACGTAGTAGATAGGCCCATTTCGTGGCGAGCGAGTCAACTCGGGGCACAGGGCAGCCAAAAAAGCCCCGTCCCAAATTGGCTGCTTTTGAGTTGCGGTGATATACGGACTGTTTGAGGCTTCTGGCTTGTAAAACAGTCCGTATTTCACCGCAACTGATGAGGGGATGGGTTAGCGGAGCAGACCGGCTACTTCGCCGGCTAGGGTGATGGTGCCGGCTGCTACGAAGGGCTCGCCCGCGGCCTTGAAAGCTGCAAGGGCCACGGAAACGCTGGGGTATACGCCCGCGAGCTTATCGGCATCAACGAGGGCGGCGAGCTCCTCTGCCGACAGGGCGCGATCGGAATCGGTCTGAGTCACGACCACGCGCGGGAAAGCCGGGATCAGTACGTCAACGATGCCCGCCACGTCCTTGTCGGCCAGCGCGGCGCACAGCAGCGTGGGGCGATTCTCCACGCACGGATCGATCTCGTCCAGCGCACTCACAAAGTTCTCGCAGCTCTGAGGGTTATGACAGGCGTCGATCAGCTTGAGCGGATCGGTCCCCAGCACGTCAAATCGACCCGGCGTGGGACAGCCCATAAGCGACGCATCGAGCTTGTCATGATCGAGCTCGCGACCCAGATACCCCTCGCAAAGCATAATCGCGCACGCGGCATTCTGCGGCTGATACGCCGGCTTAACCATGCTCGACGTATAGATCGCACGCGGCGTGGTGCAGCTAAACTCAACCGTGTCGCCCACATGCGCAGGCACCCTGGTCGTGGCATGGCTCACCACGAGCGGCACGATGCCGCACTCGCGACAACGCGCATCCATCACGCGCTGAACACTCGCCTCATGCGTGCCCTCACCCAGTACAACCAGGCGCCCGGGTTTAATGACCGCAGCCTTCTCCCCCGCAATGGCCTCGAGAGTGTCGCCCAAAATACGTGTGTGATCGAGTCCGATACCCGTGATGGCAACGGCGACGGGATCGGTCGCACTCGTGGCGTCCCAACGCCCGCCCATGCCAACCTCGAGCACGGCAACATCCACACGAGCCTCGGCAAACACCACAAGCGCGGCAGCCGTCAGCAGGTCAAACGGCGTGATGGTATAGGCACGCTCCCCCACCGCCACACGACGCGCATTCACGCGATGTCCCGCCTCGACAGCTGCCGAAACGCCACGGGCAAAGGCCTCGTCGCTCACAACGCGCCCGTCAACCTCCATGCGCTCGGGATAGCGCACCAGCTGCGGCGACGTATACAGCGCGGTCTTGAGCCCCTCACCACGAAGAATGGCAGCCGAAAAACGCGTAGTCGAAGTCTTGCCATTGGTACCGGCAACCTGAATGCAATCAAAGTACTCATCCGGACGCCCCAGCTCATCGAGCATATCGACAACCGTCTCGAGCAGAGGCCCAGCATCCCCAGAAATCCGCCCCGTATCAGCAGCCAGCCCAACAGCCTCATCAAACGAAAGCAACTCAAACGAGAACGGCACAGAATACGACCCAGAACGCTTAGGCATAAACCAAAGTCCCCTCAACATAAAAAGAGGCCCGTAACAAACAACGAGCCCCTCCCATTCAAAATATCAGCCAAACACCGCTTTGCAGCAGAATCAAGGCCACAACCAAGTGGCCCTTACATGCCAGGTTCAGTCAACCCCGTAACCGCTATGGGAGCGGTTTGGGGCTTTGCTCGATACAAGTTCCGCACGAGCCGAAGGCCACTTAATGTGGCCTTCGTGCGAGCAGGACTGTTCGCAGTAGCGAGCAATGCCCCAAACCGCGTCCCCCCAATTACGCCTACGAGAAGTCAGCAACCTGAGCAGTCAGCGCCGCCAGGATCTCCTTGAGCTCAGCTGCACGGTCCCTCTTCTTCTGGACCACCGCGGGCGCGGCCTTGGCCACAAAGCCCTCGTTGGCAAGCGTCTTCTCACAACCGGCGAGCTCCTTCTGGGCCGCGGCGATCTCCTTCTCCAGACGTGCCTTCTCGGCGGAAAGGTCGACCTTGCCCTCAAGCACCACAAAGACCTCAACGCCGCTGTCGACCACGGCAATGCTCGCGGCCGGCTTCTCGACGTCGGTGCCCATGACCAGCGAGGCGGTGTTGGCCAGCGGCTCGATGGTCGAGCGCAGGCTCTCGAGCTTCTCGATGTCCTCGGCACCGGCGCGTACGACCACGTCGAGCTCGGACTTGGGGCTCAAGCGATAACGCGAACGCGTGGCGCGGGCGGCGGAAACGACGGTGCGGCACAGCTCAAACGCGCGCTCGGCGGGCTCGTCGACGTACTTGGCGTAGTCGGCGGGCTCCGGCCACTTGGCGATCATGAGCGCCTCGGCACGGTCAACGTTGCCCTCGGCATCCAAGTCGAGCACGCTCGCCGGCATGTTGTCCCAAATCTCCTCGGTGACAAACGGCATAAGCGGGTGCATCAGGCGAATGGAGGTGTCGAGCACAAAGATCAGATTGCGCTGCGCCTGCAGACGACCCTCGCCCTTCAGGCGGGCCTTGGTGACCTCGACGTACCAGTCGCAGACCTCGTTCCAGAAGAACTGCTGCACACCGCGGGCCATGTCGCCAAAGGTGTAGTTCTCAATGCCCTCGGTGACCATCTTGACGGCCTTGGCCAGGCGGCTGAACATCCAGGCGTCGGCCGGCGTCTCCACGACGGGCTCGCCGGGCGTGTAGCCCTCCATGTTCATAAGCAGGAAACGGCTGGCGTTCCAGATCTTGGTCACAAACGACTTGGCCTGGTCGGTACGCGGGCTGTCGATAAGCTTCTTGGTCTTCTTGTCAATGTTCGCGTCGAACTTGACGTCCTGGTTGTTGGTGCACAGCGTGAGCAGGTTGTAGCGCATGGCGTCGGCGCCGTACATGCCAATGAGATCCATGGGGTCAACGCCGTTGCCCTTGGACTTAGACATGCGGCTGCCGTCCTTGGCAAGGATCGTCGGGTAGATAACGACGTCCTTAAACGGAACCTCGTCCAGGAAGTACAGCGAGCTCATGACCATGCGGGCAACCCACAGCGCGATAATGTCGCGCGCGGTGACGAGCGCCGTCGTGGGGTGATGGCCCTCGAGCAGCTCCGGCTTTTGCGGCCAGCCCTGCGTGGCGAAGGTCCACAGCTGCGAGCTGAACCAGGTGTCCAGCACGTTCTCGTCCTGGTGCACGTGATGGCCGCCGCACTTGGGGCACACGTCGGTGTCCTCGGTCAGGGCGTCCTCCCAGCCACAGTCCTCGCAGTAGAACACGGGAATGCGGTGGCCCCACCACAGCTGACGGCTGATGCACCAGTCCTTGAGGTTCTCCATCCAGGTGGTGTAGGTCTGCGTCCAGCGCGCGGGGTGGAAGGTGACCTTGCCGGAGTTGACGGCGTCGAGCGCCGGCCCCTTGAGCTTGTCAACGGCCACGAACCACTGCTCAGACAGCCACGGCTCAAGCGCGGCGTCGCAACGGTAGCAGTGCATGACAGAGTGATCGAGGTCCTCGACGTGATCGAGCAGGTCGTGCTCCTCGAACCACTTGATGACGGCCTCGCGGCACTCATCGCGGTTCATGCCGGTAAACTCACCATAGCCCTCGACGACCACCGCGTGCTCATCGAAGATATTGATTTGCGGCAGGTCGTGGGCCTGACCCATGGCATAGTCGTTGGGGTCGTGAGCCGGGGTGACCTTGACAAAGCCAGAGCCAAAGTTGGCGTCGACGTGGTAGTCGGAGAAGATGGGGATCTCGCGGTTAACGATCGGCAGCATGACGGTCTTGCCCACGAAGGCAGCCTTCTCGGGGTCCTTCGGAGAGACGGCGACGCCCGTGTCACCGAGCATGGTCTCGGGGCGCGTGGTGGCAACGACGATGTAGTCCTGGCCGTTAACCGGCTCGGTCAGCGGGTAGCGCAGGTGCCACAGGTGGCCCTTCTCGTCCTTATACTCGGCCTCGTCGTCGGAGATGGCGGTGGTGCAGTTGGGGCACCAGTTGACGATGCGCTTGCCGCGGTAGATCAGACCGTCGTGGTACCAGTCGCAGAAGACCTTGCGCACGGCCTGGGCGTAGTCCTCGTCCATGGTGAAGCGCTCGTTATCGAAGTCGACGGAGCAGCCCATGCGCTTGATCTGCTCGACGATGATGCCGCCGTACTCGTGGGTCCAATCCCAGCAAGCGTCGACAAATTTGTCGCGACCGATCTCCAGGCGGCTGATGCCCTCGCTCTTGAGCTTCTTGTCGACCTTGGTCTGCGTGGCGATACCGGCGTGGTCAGTGCCGAGCACCCAGCGCGTGGACTTGCCGCGCATGCGGGCCATACGGACGATGGCGTCCTGGATGGAGTCGTCGGTGGCGTGACCCATGTGGAGCTTGCCGGTCACGTTGGGAGGCGGAATGGTGACGGTGCAGTCGCCCACGCCCTCGCGGCGCTTGTAGTAGCCGCCGTCGAGCCACTTCTGCAGGATCGCCGGCTCGTTGGTCGACGGATCGTAATTCTTGGGCATCTCTTCCATATATCTCTCCCGTCCCACCGGGAAGGAATGTAGGCCCGATTTTCGCTCGGTCAGGTCCTGGGCTCGCTCGAAGACCACATTACGTGGTCTTCGGCTCGTGCGGAATCTACGAAAATCGGGCTACATTCCTCCCCTTAGGTATCGATTACTTCAGTCTGATATGACTTCGCTGAGGCTTAAACAAACAAACAGAATAACACAGGTAGTTGGGGTTATTGCGTATATATAAAATAGCCTCCGACCGCGGGTGGTCGGAGGCTATCGACAAAAACGTTTTGACAGGTTTTAGCCGTAGATGCGTTGGGGCTGTTCTTCGCCCTTTACGGAGGCTTCGGTCACGATGACCTTGGCGACGCCTTCCTCGCTGGGCAGGTCGAACATCGTTTGCTGCAGCACGTCCTCGCAGATGGAGCGCAGGCCGCGGGCGCCGGTCTTGCGGGCAAGCGCCATACGGGCGATCTCGTGCAGGGCGGCGTCCTCAAACTCAAGCTCAACGTTCTCGAGCTGGAACATCTTGCGGTACTGGCGCACCACGGCGTTCTTGGGCTCGGTCAGGATCGACACCAGGTCGTCCTCGTCGAGCGCCTGCGTCTGGGTCACGACGGGCGTACGGCCCACGAACTCGGGGATCATGCCAAAGGCGTTGAGGTCCTGCGGGAGCACCTGACGCAGCAGATCATTCTCGTCGACCGAGGTGGGGCCGGCAATCTCGGAGTTAAAACCTACGCCCTTGTTGCCCACGCGGTCGGCGATGATCTTGTCCAGGCCCACAAAGGCACCGCCGCAGATAAACAGGATGTTGGTCGTGTCGATCTGAAGCAGTTCCTGCTGGGGATGCTTACGGCCGCCGGTGGGCGGAACGCTGGCCACCGTGCCCTCAAGGATCTTAAGCAGCGCCTGCTGAACGCCCTCGCCCGAAACATCGCGGGTAATGGAGAGGTTCTCGGCTTTGCGGGCGATCTTGTCGATCTCGTCCACGTAGATAATGCCGACCTGCGCGCGCTCAATGTCGCCATCGGCGGCGTTGATGAGCTTGAGCAGGATGTTCTCCACGTCCTCGCCAACGTAACCGGCCTCGGTGAGCGCGGTGGCATCGGCAATGGCAAACGGCACCTCGAGAATGCGCGCGAGCGTCTGGGCAAGCAGGGTCTTACCGGTACCGGTGGGACCGAGCAGCAAAATATTGGACTTGGCGAGCTCCACCTCGTCTATGTCATCGTCAAACTGGGCGCCCATGCCCGAGGCCTCGTCAAGGGCGGACACCGCGGCACCGCCCTCGATCACGCGACGGTAGTGGTTGTACACGGCAACCGACATGGCGCGCTTAGCATCTTCCTGGCCCATAACATAGGCCGAAAGCTCGTCATAGATCTCGTGCGGCGTCGGCACGTGCGTGATGACCTGACGGTCGTCCTCGAGCTCAAAGCCCTCGGTCTCGGGGTCAACGGCGGGCTGGGATGCAGCCTGGCCGTGGTCGTTGAGAAAGCCCGGCAGCTTGCCGTTGCGAGCGGCGTCCATAAAGTCCGAAGCCAGCGACTCCTCAAGAATCTCGGAGCAGGCGGCGACGCACTCGTCGCAGATAAAAATGTTGGTCGGGCCCTTCACCAGGCGGCGAACCTGACCCTGCTCTTTTCCGCAGAAGGAGCAGCGGATGGGGTTGCCGTTCTCGTCGAAGCCGTCCTGCATGTTACCGGCCATCCTAGGCGTCCTTCGCGGCGAGGTCGCGCGAGGTGACAATACGGTCGATCAGGCCGTAGTCGAGGGCCTCGGCAGCCGTGAGGTAGTTGTCACGCTCGGTATCGGCCTGAACCTTCTCGATGGGCTGGCCCGAGGCGTCGGACAGGATCTGGTTGAGCTCGCGACGAGTCTTCTTGATCTCCTCGGCAACGATCTCAATCTCGGTCTGCTGACCCTGGGCACCGCCGCTGGGCTGGTGAATCATGACCTTGGAGTGCGGCAGGCAGAAGCGCTTGCCCTTGGCGCCGGCCGAAAGCAGCACGGCGGCCATAGACGCGGCCATACCGACGCAAATGGTGGAGACCTGCGGCTTGATAAAGTTCATGGTGTCCAGAATCGCCAGGCCGGAGTAGACCTCGCCACCGGGCGAATTGATGTAGAGCGAGATATCCTTCTCGGCATCCTGGCTCTCAAGATGCAGCAGCTGGGCAACGACCAGGTTGGCGCTGACGGAGTTGATCTCCTCGCCCAAGAAGATGATGCGGTCGTTGAGCAGGCGCGAATAGATATCGTAGCTGCGCTCGCCGCGCGGCGTCTGCTCGATAACGTATGGCACGAGGGCGGAATCGAACTTGGCGATCATACGCATCTCCATTTCTCTCTTGCGGACCAAATTGGTTCTAGATAAACGTACGGTGCCCGCATGCTATGCATTGGCTGGCACCGTACGAAGCAACCGGATAACCGGTGTATAACTTTACCCCATCACGGGCGCACGCATGCGCTCGCGGGCAAGGTGGCGAGAATTACTCGGCGTCCTTGGCGGTCTCGTCGACCTCGGTCACCTTGGCGTTCTCGACCAGGTGGTCGACGGCCTTGGAGCGACGGATGGACTCGCGGACGGCAGGCATGCGGCCATCGGCGATGAACTCGGCCTTGGAAGCCTCGACGTCCTTGACGCCAGCCTTCTCGAACTCGGCGTTGACGTCGTCCTCGGTGACCTCAATCTTGAGCTCACGGGCGAGGGCGTCGAGCGCCAGGGACTCGCGGGCAACGTCGTTGGCCTGCTTGTGCAGGTCGCCGATGAACTGCTCCATGGTCAGGCCGGAAGCGGGCAGCCAGGTGTCCAGGGTCATGCCGCGGGCAGCGAGGTTGGACAGGAAGTTCTGGCCAAGCTCCTCAAAGACGGACTGCTCGTAGTCGGCGTCCATCTCGTCGAGCTGCAGACGCTCGGCGAGAGCGGAGACGCAACGGTTCTCCTTCTCGGCCGGGAGGCGGGAAGCCTTGTCCTGCTCGATCTCGAGCTTGATGGCGTCGCGCATAGCGTCGATGCTGTCGAAGCCAAAGTCGGACTTGACGAGCTCGTCGGTGAGCTCGGGGGTGTTGCGGACCTTGATGCCCTTGACGGTGACCTCGACGGTGTGGGTCTCGGCCTCCTCGCCCTCCTCGACCTCGTCGGTCCAGGTGACGGTCTTAACGTCGTCAACGTTAGCGCCGATCAGGGCCTCGTTGAACTCCTTGGGGTTGCTGTCGCTACCGGCGATGAGCATGCGGCCCTCGGCGGCAAAGTTGTCGGCGTTCTCGACGGCCTTGAGGTCGACGGTAACGTAGTCCTCGGCCTCGACGGCACGACCCTCGACGTCCTCGAAGGTGGCACGGTAGTTGAGGAGCATCTCAACCTGGTTGTTGATCTCGGACTCGGTGACCTCCGCAGGAGGCATCTCGATCTCGACGGCGTCGAAGGAGGAGAGCTCAGCGGCGGGACGCAGGGAGAACTCGACGGTGTAGGTGTAGTCCTCGTGGTCCTTGGCGAGGTCGAGCTCCTTGTAGTCACCGCTCTTGGTGGGGACGATGTCCAGCTCGTTGAGGACGGCGGGCTCGTTGGCGGCGATCAGGTCGTTGGTGGCCTGAGCGAGGGTAGCCTCGGCGCCAAGAGCGGAGTCGATGACCGGACGGGGAGCCTTACCGGCGCGGAAGCCCGGGAAGCGGTACTTCTTGGCGGTATCCTTGTAGGCCTTCTTGATCGCGGCGTCGACGTCGGCGGCCGGGATGGTGACCGTAGCGGTGAGCTTGGCGTCCTTGACGTCAGAAGCGGTGATGTTCAACACGTTCCTCCTCATACTGCCCAGCTTATCTGAGGTGCTGGTACCTTTATGCAACAAAGAGTCGCGACGGCCGAAGCCGACGCAGATGCGTTGGTGCGGGCGAAAGGACTCGAACCTTCACGGGAATCCCACCAGAACCTAAATCTGGCGCGTCTACCAATTCCGCCACGCCCGCATGAGCGCACAGACTAGGAATGATAGCAGATACGAACGGCAAGCGCACGCACACCTTTTACAAGCTCACGACCTCACCACGAGTGCAAAAGGCGGGACGAGTTGCCCGCCCCGCCAATTACGACTTGTTCGCTGACCTGTTACTCCCCCAGCAGGGCCTTCTCGGGCGTGATCGGCAGCGAGCGCACCTGGTGGCCGGTGGCGTGCGCCACGGCCGAGGCCACAGCGGCGAGCGGTGTGTTGATGACTACCTCGCCGATCGACTTGGCGCCAAACGGGCCCGTCGGCTCGTAACTCGGCTCAAAGGCCACGCGGATGCTTCCGATATCCAGGCGCGTGGGCAGCTTGTAGCTCATAAAGTTGCCGGTGCGCAGGCGGCCGCGGTCGTCGTGCTCGACAATCTCGTAGAGCGCGTGACCGATGCCCTGGGCAATGCCACCCTCGGCCTGGACGCGTGCGAGCGCCTCGTTGATCACGGTGCCGCAGTCGACGGCCGCCGCGTAGTCCACCACGGTCACCTTGCCGGTGGCCTTGTCGACCTCGACCTCGGCAATGCCGGCCATAAACGGCGGAGGCGAAACGGGCAGGCAGGCAGAGGCGTGCGAGGTGAGCGCGTCGCCGCCCGCGATGTTCTTGACGCACAGGTTGGCAAAGTCGCGCAGCGTGAGGTAGCGGTTCTGTTCGCGCGCGGCACGCTCGTCGGACAGGCGCACGTACTGACCATCAAAGACCACGTCGGCGGCGTCAACATCCCACATCTGGGCGGCCTTGGCGCAGATCTTCTCGCGCAGCTCGGTAGCGGCGTTCTTGGCTGCCAGACCCGTCACGTAGGTACCGGAGCTCGCGTACGAGCCGGCGTCGAACGGCGACACGTCGGTGTCCACGCCGCGCACCACGATCAGCGAGCTCTCCACACCCAGCTCCTCGGCGGCAATCTGCGCCAGGATCGTGTCGACGCCCATGCCGTTATCGGTGGCGCCGGTGCCGATGGTAATGAAGCCGTCCTCTTCCAAGCGCATGTCGATGCCGGCGATATCCACGTTGGAGATGCCCGAGCCCTGCATGGTGAGCGCACAGCCCAGAGCACGCACACGGTCGCCCAGGTCGACGGCTAGCGGCTTGTCGCGCCAACCGATCATATCCATCGCGCGCAGAAGGCAACGGTCGAGCGCGCAGGCGTTGAGCTTCTCGTTGTAGTACTGCGGCATGATCTCGCCCTCGTGCACCATATTCTTAAGGCGCAGGTCGGCCGGGTCCATGTGCAGCATGTCGGCGAGCTCGTTGACGGCACTCTCCACGGCAAACTGGCCCTGGGTGGCACCGTAGCCGCGATACGCGCCGCCGCGGTTGGTGTTGGTGTAGACGGCGTCCCAGCTAAAGCGGCTCGCCTTCACGTGATTGTAGATGGGCAGGCTCTTGTGACCCGAAAGGCCGATCGTCGTGGTGGCATGCTCGCCATAGGCGCCGGCGTTGGACAGCGTGTGCAGGTCGATGGCCGTGATGGTGCCGTCGTTCATGGCGCCCAGCTTGACGGTCATCTGCATCTGGTGGCGCGAGTTGCCCGCGGTGATGGTCTCCTCGCGAGTGTAGCAGCAGTAGCTCGGACGGCCGGTCTGCTGGGTAACGAATGCCACGAAGATCTCGCAGCAGCCCGTCTGCTTGGAGCCAAAGCCGCCGCCAATGCGCGGCTTAATGACTTGCACCTGCGACTGCGGAATGTCGAGCGACTGCGCGACCATGCGGCGCACGTGGAAGGGCACCTGCGTGGAGGTGGTCACCGAGATACGCCCAAACGCGTCGGTCGTCGCGAAGGCTCGGAAGGTCTCCATGGGCGCGGTCTGCGTGGCCTGGCTGGTGTAGGTACGGGTGAAGACGATGTCGCTCTGGGCAAAGGCCTCGTCCAAGTCGCCAAAGTCGCTGGTACCGCTGCATACCAAGTTGCGCGGGACGTCGCCGCCCTGCGGGAACATAAAGGTCACGTCGCCCTCGGGGTGGACTACGATGTCGTTATCGAGTGCCTGGGTAAAGTCGAGCAGGGGCTCGAGCACCTCGTAGTCGACCTTAATGAGCTTGAGCGCCTTGTCGGCGGCCTCCTCGGTCTCGGCGGCGACGATCGCCACCTCCTCGTTTTGGTAGCGTACGAGGTTCTCGAGGATCAGGCGGTCGTAAGGACTCGGCTGCGGATAGCTCTGGCCGGCGATGGTAAAGCGGCGCTTGGGCACGTCCTCGTAGGTATAGACGCCCACCACGCCGGGCACCTTCAGGGCGCGCGACGTATCGATGGAGCGAATCTTGGCGCGCGCATACGGGCTGCGCTTGAGCTTAACGATGAGCGCGCCGGCGGGCACCATGTCGCCCGTGTAGACGGGACGACCCTCGAGCAGCGCCTTCGAGTCCTTCTTGGGCTGCTTGTGGGTGATCTGCTTGTACGAGACGCCGTCGCAGCTGGTGTCGTTGACCGGCAGCTCGGGCATCTCAAAGCCCACCTGCACGCCGGACTCGTTAAGGAAGCGCACGATAGCGCGCAGCTGGCTCTCGTAGCCGCTGCAACGGCAGAGGTTGCCGGCCAGCTGGCGCGAGAGCTCCTCGCGCGTAGCGACGAGGCTCGGATCCTCCTTGGCGGCGCGGGCAAGCGCCAGCACGTTCATGATAAGGCCGGGGGCGCAAAAACCGCACTGCTCGGCACCTTCGGCAGCCATCGCGCGGGCGAGTGCCTCGGACTCGGCTTTGAGGCCCTCGAGCGTGGTGACGGAGCGGCCCTCGACGCGCGCGGCGGGAACCGAGCAGCTCAGCACCGGGTCGCCGTCGAGCCACACCGTGCACAGACCACAGTTGGTGGTTTCGCAGGCGCAGCGCACCGACGCGCAACCCTGCTCACGCAAAAGCGAAAAGAGCATGGTGTCGGGGGCAATCTGAACCTTGACCTTGCGGCCGTTGAGCGTAAAGGAAAGATCGATGAGTTTGGCAGCCATTAGCGCACCTCGCTAGAATCGACGCCGGGCACGCGGCGGCAGGAATACTCGTCCGTGGCAAACTTAGGCACTTGCACGGTCTCGAGCTCGCGGGCAAGCGCAGCCGAAAGCTCGATGCCGGCGGCGCGGCGCACGGCCTGAATCGCCAGCGGCGCCGAGATGCGGCGGCGGTAGTCAGCCGAGCCCCACAGGTTAGTGCCGTAGCTCAGGGCACGCACGGATGCGGCAAGGGCACGCAGCTCATCCTCGGAAGGCTGCTCGTTCACCAAGCCGCATGCCTCGCCCTGCAGCAGGGTCGCGCGCAGCGGACGGGCACCCACAGTGACATGCCAGCTGTTGTCCCACCAGGCGGCGGTGACATTGAGCGAGGGGAAGTCGGTCGCGGCCTTGCGCACGGCCTCATAGCTCGCGCGGTAGTCGTGCTTAACGACCACGACGCGCTCGATCACGTCGCGCACGTAGCCCATGTCAACGAACTCGGCGAGCGGCACGCGGCCGGCACCCGTCAGCTCAACATACGAATCGAGCGCCAGGAACGCAGAGAGAACGTCCGAGAAGCCAAAGCGGCCGTAGATGCTGCCGCCCACCGTGGCGGTATTGCGCAGCTGCACGCCCACGATGTCGTGGACGGCGAACTCAAAGACATTGTTGACAAGCGCGTTGAGCCCGACATGGCGCTCGAGCTGGCGCAGGGTGCACATGGCACCGATGCGAAACTCGGTCTCGGTCTCCTCGATCTGATCGAGTCCGCAGGCCGAAAGGTCAATCGCCGTCGCCACACGACGCGAACCCAGACGCATCCAGATGCCGCCGCCCACAATCTTGTTGTTGCGGTTCTTCTGCAAGAGCTCATAGGCTTCGGCCGCGTTCCCAACACGGACGTAGGTACCGAACTTGAGCACGTTCTCCCCCATCTCTCCACTTGTCCAGTACGTTTAAGTGTACCAAACGAGGGGGCGCCGCCATCGTCACCATAGAAAAAGGCTCCCAGCCGGATAGCTGGGAGCCTCATCACATGCTATGTCGAGCGAAGATTTAGCAGACGCCCTGGGCGAGCATGGCGTCGGCAACCTTCAGGAAGCCGGCGATGTTGGCGCCCATGACAAAGTTGCCCTCCTGGCCATACTCCTTGGCGGTGTCGTCCACGTTGTGGAACATGCCGCGCATGAGCTGCTCGAGCTTGCCGTCGACCTCCTCGAAGGTCCAGGACAGGTGCTCGGCGTTCTGGCTCATCTCCAGGCCGGACACGAGCACGCCGCCGGCGTTAGCAGCCTTACCGGGCATGAAGGCGACGCCGTTCTCCTGGAAGTAGGTCGTGGCCTCGATGGTCGTGGGCATGTTCGCACCCTCGCCGACCACCTTGCAGCCGTTGGCGACGAGCGCCTGGGCGTCCTCGAGCAGCAGCGTGTTCTCGCGAGCGCAGGGCAGCGCGATGTCGCAGGGCAGCTGCCAAACGCCGCGGCCGTCGCCCTCGTGCCACACGGCGTTGGGCTTCTCGTCAACGTACATGGCGAGCGTGACGCCCTTGTCGTGGCCGGAGCGCTTCTTGTTGTAGACATGCTCGAGCACGGTGTAGTCGATGCCGTCGGGATCCTCGACCCAGCCGTGGGTATCGGAGCAGGCCAGCACCTTGCCGCCGAGCTGGGCGACCTTCTGGACGGCGTAGATGGCGACGTTACCGGAGCCATGAACGACGACGTTCTTGCCCTCGAAGGAGTCGCCGCGGCTCTTGAGGTACTCGTCCACAAAGTAAACCAGACCGTAACCGGTGGCCTCGGTACGGGCAAGCGAGCCGCCAAAGGAGAGGCCCTTGCCGGTAAGGACGCCGGTCCACTCGTTGGTCAGGCGCTTGTACTGACCGAACAGGTAGGCAACCTCGCGGCCGCCAACGCCCAGGTCGCCGGCGGGAACGTCGGTGTTGGGGCCGATGTGGCGATAGAGCTCGGTCATGAAGGACTGGCAGAAGTGCATGATCTCGTTGTTGGACTTGCCCTTGGGGTCAAAGTCGGAACCGCCCTTGCCGCCGCCCATGGGAAGGGTGGTCAGGCTGTTCTTGAGGATCTGCTCCAGGCCCAGGAACTTGAGCATGCCCAAGGTGACCGTCGGGTTAAAGCGCAGGCCGCCCTTGTAGGGTCCAATGGCAGAGTTGAACTCGACGCGGTAGCCGCGGTTGACCTGGACCTTGCCCTGGTCGTCGACCCAGGGGACACGGAACATGACGATGCGCTCGGGCTCGACGAGGCGCTCAAGCAAGGCGGCCTCCTCGTACTCGGGATGGGCGTCGAGCGCCGGCTGGATGGTGCCGAGGATCTCGGTCGCGGCCTGGATGAACTCAGGCTGCTCGGGATAGCGGGCCTTGAGCTCTTCGAGAACTTTCTGCGTGTAGCTCATGCTTCCTCCAATGATGGGAAACGAAAAGTGTCGGTCGCGGCACCCCATGCGCCGCGAGCTTTATCGTGTATGGATAATATCGCACTGTTGCGGGAAAGTTTCGCATAAGCCGACGAGCAGATGTTTCGTTTTGATTACGATGCAGGTAGAGGCGTTTTTGTGTGCCTGACATGCAAAACCCGTGTTTCAAACCTGTTTCGTCCACGTGTTCCAAACCACCACATTGGGGACAGGCACCTTTGTGGTGGTGCCGGTGGCTAGAGGACGAGCTGATGGTAGTCGGCGGGGGTTATGCGGCCTTCGGTGGCAGCGCGGAAGGCGGCGAGCGCATCGCCCGAGAACGGCATGGCCCAGCACAGACCGCAACCTGCGGTAATTGAGCCGGGCAAAGGCATAATGCGCCCGGGCACGCCGGCATCCAGGCACAGCTGCTCGCATTCCATCACATCGAAGGTACTGTCAAACGACACGATAATCTTGCGCTCGCGGTCGAGGGCATCACCGGATGGGCCTTCGCGGTGTGCCTCACGATACGCCGCGGCGGCCGCTTCCTCTTCCGCAGTATGTCCACAGCCACCGCAGCCGCAGGTACAGGGCTCGGAACCATCGCAAGTGCAAGGCTCTCCCGTGTCGGGGCAAATATCGTGAGACATGACAACTCCAATCGTCTAGGCGAGTAACTCGGCCGCCGCAAACTCCTCGGGCGTATTGACGTTCTCGAAGCAGAGCGTCGAGCCCGCGGACTTAACGATCTGCGGCTCATCCATATAACCAGCCTGAACGCGATTGATCAGGCAGCGAATGCGCTGGCGGTCGCAGGCGAGCAGCTCTTGGGCAACCGGTGCACACGCGTCACGGCGCCAGACGGCGCAAAGCGGCTCAATCCCCCGCTCCTCGCGCGGCACGCACGCGTCGAGCGCCTCGGCGTCAACACGATCGGCAAGCGCGCCGATCAGTTCTGGTGAGACGAACGGCATATCGCAGGCGACGATGGCCACGAGCGGCAATCGGGCCGCGGCCAACGAGCTCGCGATGCCGCGCATGGCGCCCGCCGACCCTTCAAGGTCCGCCACCACACGCGGCACCAAACCGCCAAACGCGCAATCCTCAAGGTAGGCAAGCTCGCTGGGACGCGAAGTCGTCACGACCAACTCGCCGGCAACTGGCGCCAGCCGGCCCAGCACGCGCTCGATCAAGGGCTCGCCGCAAAACGACATGCGCGCCTTATCGCAGCCCATGCGCGAGGACAGCCCACCCGCCTGGACGACACAAGAAAGATCGGCACGTCTTACGGTAGTCATACGGCAAAACACCTCCATCGGCACGTTCATAATCCAGAGCACGGGGCAAATACCGCAGGCGACAAGACAGACGACACGGCGGACCCGCGCAAAAACAAAACAGCGCCTTTGCGGCACGCAGCAAGACCGCGAGCACAAAAGCGCTGGTAGCGTATGGCGGGAACGTATGTGAATCGAACACATCCAAGACGTTTTGCACGCCTCGCAACGGTTTTGAGGACCGCGGAGCCCACCGGAGCCCATCCGTTCCCAAGTGCGGCGGTATTTTACCAAACCGAGCAGTCGATCTAGCGTAGGGACCTCAGGCCGCCGGCTTCCTTGTCGAGCACCGTAAAGCGCACGGCATCTAGGTGCTCCAAGATGCTGATGGCGCGTTTGCGCGACACGCCCAGGGCCTCGCGCAGCACGCTCGTGGTGGCAGCGCCGCCGGCTGCTTCAATGGCAGCGGCGACAAGCTCACGCGCATGGGACTCGGCAGCGACGGACAGAGCCACATCACGCTCGACCTTGACGATCGAGCGGTTGAGCGAAAGCTCGCGCAGGGCACGCGTCATGGTGTCGCAATCGAGCTGCAACTGCTCGCCCACCTCGGGAAGCGCCGGTGCATCCAGGCCGGTCTCGTCAAGCAGCGCGACGATGCGCTCGCAAGCCTCTCGCACCACGCGTGCCGCCGCGGCGGCCGAATGCGGATCGAATACCTCGGCGCCCTCGGCGGCGCACACGCAACGCGAGCAGCCCTCGGCAATCAAGGCCGCGGCAACGGCATCGTCGGCAGCAGGCCAGGCAGCATGGGCAACAGCGCCGGGCGTAAAGCCCGTCTCCTTGGGAGCCGCCGCATGCATGGCCGACAAGGTCGCCGCCAGGGCATCCATCGCGGCGTCGAGCACCCCGGTGTCCGCCAAGAGGTCCGCATCACCCACGGCAAGCTTGCAAACGGAGCCCTGCGCCACCAACCCGCGCAGTGCGGCATCGGCCTCGCCGACACCAAGATCCAAAGCCTCGGCAACATCAACCGCCGTAACCGGCAGCGTCTGCAACGCCAGCCAAGCGCCCACACCGCCCGCGATATCGCCGGACTCGATCGCCGCATACAGCGCACGCTCTCCTTCGGCAAGCTCGCGCGAGCGACGGCAGCGCGAAAGCAGCACACGCCCGCCGCCAATAAGCATCACGGGCGAATAGGACAGCACCACGGCATGGTCCCCAGCACGCAGCGGCAGCGAGTTTTCCAAGCGCACCTGAACAATACGGGTCTCGCCCACCGCCATGGGAGCCTCGCCCTCCATGAACATGATGCGACCGACAACCTCGGCTGTACCCGCCATCACGTGCACACGCGCACCCGACTCGAGCACACGCGGCTTGGCGCCCTCGCGACCCAAATACGTAAACGCCATCATAAATCGCATCGTCTGGCCAAAGCGGCCCGCCACGCCGAGCATCTCACCGCGATCGAGCGCGGCGACGGCATCGCCCACCAAGTTGAGCGCCACACGCTGACCGGGCAACGCCCGCGGCGTATCGCCATGCACCTGAATCCCACGCACGCGACAGGCCGTACGCGACGGCAGGGCGACGAGTTCGTCGCCCACCGCAACCGGCGCATCGTGCAACGTTCCCGTCACGACAGTACCGACGCCCTTGATCGTAAAGCAGCGGTCAATCGGCAGACGCGGCGCGGCATCGGTGAGCTCGGCACGGGCACGGCAGGCATCCCAGCAAGCGGCAACCTGCTCGTCGAGCGTAGCCAGCAGGCCATCGATCCCCTCGCCGGTCTTGGACGACACGGGCACGATCGGCGCGCCTGCAAACACGGTACCTGACAAAAAGTCATCGACATCGAGCTCGGCAAGCTCGGTCATCTCGGCATCGGCCAGGTCACACATCGTCAGCGCCACCACCATATGCGTGACACCCAGCAGCTCCAGCACGTGCACGTGCTCGCGGGTCTGCGGCATCACGCCCTCGACGGCCGAAACCACCAGCACGGCCACGTCGATGCCCGTGGCGCCCTGCACCATGGCGCGCAAGTAATGCGCGTGGCCCGGCACGTCGACCAGGCCAACGATCTTGCCACTCGGCAGCGCCAGCTCGCCAAAGCCCAGCTCCACGGTCATACCGCGACGGCGCTCAACCTCCAGACGATCGGGATTCTTGCCAGTCAGCGCCTCGATCAGTGCCGACTTACCGTGGTCGACGTGGCCCGCTGTGCCAACGATAACGGGACACTCCACCAGCGCTTGAACCTCACTCATCGAGCAATCGCCTTCTTAACGCACGCTACGAGCGTCGATGCCGCCGTCTCGATATCGCGGTCACCCACGAGCGTGCGCACGTCAAACAAAATGCGATCGTGCGAGGTTCGCGTGACAACCGGCGTGTCGAAGTCCTGGACAAGCGAGCGCTTGAGCGCATCGACCGTCAGGTGCGCGTCAACAAGACGCACGGCAACGCACATCGTGGGTAGCTCGACGGTAGGAAGCGAGCCACCGCCGGGGGTTGACGATTCCTCGACGATCTCCACCTGAACGGCGCACGGGCAACCGGCCTTGTCGAGCCCGGCGACCATACGATCGCGCAGCTTGCGGGCACGTCGCTCCAAATGGGCCTGCGGAAGCGTAAGCATGCTGAGCACCGGCACCTCGCGATGGGCAACATCGGCGCCGTCCATGTAGATACGCAGCGTGGCCTCGAGCGCCGACAGAGCCAGTTTGCCCGGGCGCAGGGCACGCATAAGCGGATGCGACCCGCAGGCCTGGACCAGATCGCGATGGCCCATGATAATGCCCGCCTGCGCGGCACCCAGCAGCTTATCACCCGAGCACGACACCAGATCGAGCCCTGCCGAAACCGAAGCCGGCGTGGGCTCCTCACCGCCGCGCACCAGGATGTCGTCGGGCAGAAGAGCGCCCGAGCCCTGGTCCTCGTAGAACAGCAGGCCATGCTTGTGGGCCAAGGTGGCAAGCTCCCGAGAACCTACCTCCTCGTGGAAACCTTCGATACGATAGTTGGAGGGATGGACCTTAAGGATCATCGCCGTATCGGGCGTGATGGCGCGCTCGTAGTCGCTCAAATGCGTGCGGTTGGTGGCTCCGACCTCGACGAGCTTGGCGCCCGAAGCCGCCATGACATCGGGGATACGGAAGCTGCCGCCGATCTCGACAAGCTCGCCGCGGCTGACGATAACCTCTTTGCCCGCAGCGTGAGTCGCCAGCACCAGCAGCACCGCGGCGGCGTTGTTGTTGACCACAAGCGCGTCCTCGGCACCGGTGAGAGAGCGAATCAGCTGCGCGGCGTGCTCCTTGCGCGACCCGCGCGAGCAGGTGTCCACACTGTACTCGAGCGTACTGTAGCCGCGCGCGACCTCGGCCACGGCCTTTGCCGCCGACTCCGCGAGCGGGGCTCGACCCAGGTTAGTATGGATGACCACGCCCGTAGCGTTGACGGCAGGGCGCAGGCTCGGCAGCGCGGAGCGGTGCGCACGCCACTCGATGGCCGAGGCCAGCTCGCGCTTGGAGCGCGGGGCGGCGCCGGCGCGAATGGCGGCGCGCTCCTCGTCGAGCACGGCCGTGACGGCGGCATGGACTACCGCGTCGCAGGTCTCCCCCGCCGCCTTCACCACCGGCCACTCGGCGAGCAACTCGTTAACGGAAGGAAGGGCGCGCAAGCGGGCGCGTACCTCATCGGACATGTTCTGGCTATCGCTCATGTGCGGCCTTTCAAAAGAAACGCGGATCAGTCGAATACATCAGCTGAGTCAATTACTCGTTATTATCCTCGCGCGCCGCGATCTTTTCCACGCGAACGGCGTTTTCCTGGGTGAGCGCGGCGCCCGTCAACGGGTCCCAACGCAGTGGCGTATGGTCGAGCGGGCCCACGCCCAAGGCTTGAGCGCCACCGGCATCGGCGCCAAACGAACGCCCGCCGGGGGCGGCCGACGTAAAGATGCACGCCGGATGCAGATACGGCGTCGTCTCCACGCGCACGCGGTCGCGGCCCATATCGCTCACGAGTTCGACGATCTCGCCGTCGGCAATACCCATGCGAGCGGCGGCATCGGCATTCATCTGCACGGCATCCAGGTCCGATCCAGCCTCGGCGGCACCTTGGGCCGCAAGCCTGCGCGAGGTGTGCGACTCAAAGGGACGGTTGCCGCTAATGAGGCGAAACATCCCCGGACCGGGCTCCACCATGGGCGCGATCCAACCGGGAACGCGGCCCAGACCGGCTCGCTCCCATACGTCGCTTGCCAGCGCAATCTTGCCGCCGGCAAGCGGAATCACCGGCTCACCCGTACGCGACGCCAGCGCCACGCCCGTATCGGCCCAACCGCGCTCCTTGAGTTCGGCAAGATCAATCCCAAAAGGCGCCACCTGGGCAGCCGCCAGATCGTCAGACGTAAACTGGAAGTACTCGCCCACACCACACGCCTGTGCCAGACCAGCAAAGATCTCCCGACCGGGACGCGTGTCGTCATGCTGCACGGGCAGCACGGCGTTGCGGTAGAACACGCACGAATCATTGGCACCCACGACTGTGCCCACACCGCGGTCGGCCTCCAGATACGTCACATCGGGCAGCACGAAGTCGGAAGCATGCGCCGTCTCGGACCAGCGAATATCAATCGTCACGAGCAAGTCGAGCTGCTGCAAAATACCCAACCAAGCCTGCGCATTGCCATAGCCCGCACCGGGGTTACTGGCATAGACGATAAGTCCACGCAAATCGCCGGCAAGAATCGACTGACCGATGGTCGTGCACAGACCGCGCACCGGATCGACCAGTGGATAGCGCTCGGACCCCAACTTGGGCTCACGTGGCATCGACGGCGTCGCGAAACGTGCAGGGTCCAAATCGCCCAACGCAAGAGGCGTGGGCGGGTTGAGGGCACCGCCCGCGTGTCCGATGCAGCCCAGCAGCACATCGACCAGACAAATCGCGCGCGCGGTCTGGGTGCTATTGGCATACGCGATGCCAATGCCGCCATGAAAACCGGCGTCCACCACGGCAGCAGGCGCGGCGGCAGCTAGATCGCGCGCCGTGGCGGCGATCTCTGCGGCCGGCACGTCGCACATCGACTCGGCCCACTCAGGCGTCCAAGCACGGGCCGCCTGCGCCAGCTCGTCAAAACCCGTGGTGTAGCGGGCAACGAACTCGTGGTCGTACAGGCCCTCGGCAATGAGCACATGTGCAATGCCCAGCAGCAAGGCCAGGTCACAGCCCGGGCGCACGCGCAGCCAGCGGTCGGCAAGCGCAGCCGAGCCACTGCGCCGGGGGTCGACCACGATAATCTTCGCCCCGCGCCGGCGCGCATCGTTGAGTGCATCAACGGCCCCATTCGTCGACGAATCGACAATGGAACGCCCCAGATACATAATGCAATCGGTATGCGCCAGGTCGGAGGCGGGGCTATAACCCAAGCTATGCTCCCAACCAGTGAGACGGCTTACCTCGCAGGCGCCATCGGCACCGTACACGTTGGGCGAACCCAGCGCATGCATAAGACGATAGCCCCAGTAGCGGTCGAACGAGGGCACGCCGAGCGTCATACCCAGCGCACGAGCGCCATGTTCGTCAACAATCCCCCCAAGGCGCGCAGCGATCTGCGCAAACGCCTCGTCCCACGAAATCGCATCGAACCCCGAGCCATCAGCTCGCCGACGCATGGGATGCACGATGCGGTCGCGCTCGTCAAACGGCATTGCCAGGCGATGGCGCCCGCGGGCGCACAGGGCACGCGCCGCGCACGGATGCCCCGGCACCGGCAACTCAGCCACCACGCGACCGTCCTCAACGCGTGCCGCAAAGGCGCAATCGGCATAGCATCCCCCGCATGTGGTCACCACGGCGCGACCGTCACGCTTCACAGCAGATGCCATCTCGATTACCCCTTTCATCAGTCAAACACAACAGGCAAAAAGCTCGGCAACGAGCCCCAGACCCAAAAAGCCTCCCGCACGGCAACGCCCCGCGGGAGGCCCAACGTCAAACAGACGGCACCTTACGCCTCGGACTTCTTGGCATAGATAAACCAGTAGCCGAGCGCGACCAGAACCGCGCCGCCCACGATGTTGCCCAGCGTGGCGGCGGACAGGTTAAACGCAATGCCCGCGGCGTTGAGCGCATCGGCGCCGGCGACGTCGGCACCATAGCCGCACTCGTGCATCACGGCACCCATGGGCAAAAAGTACATGTTGGCAACGCAGTGCTCAAAACCGCAGGCCACAAAGGCGGCGATGGGCAGCAGAATGCCCACGACCTTATCGACCACGGTCTTGCCGGCGGTACCGATCCACACGGCCAGGCACACAAAGATGTTGCACAGGATGCCGCGGAAGAAGATCGTCACCCAGTCGATCGTCACCTTGCCGGCGGCAACGCTCACCATGGAGTTGGCGACCGCCTCGCCGTTGAGTTTATAGATGCCGGCCATGTACACCAAAAAGACGATGAACAGAGCGCCGACAAAATTGCCAACCCACACGACGACCCATGCCTTGAGCATCTGAGCCAGGGTGATCTTTTTGCTCTTGAGCGCGCAGACCATAAGCGAATTGCCGGTAAACAGCTCGGCGCCGCACACCAGTACCAGCACCAGGCCCAGGCAAAAGCACAGGCCGCCCACGACGCGTTGGGCACCCCAGCCCAGCGTGCTATCGCTCAAAAACACCGTAAAGAACAGGCCGCCGAAGGCGATGAACGCACCGGCGAACATTGCCAACAGAAAGGCCTTAGCGACCGGCAGGTTAGCCTTGGTCACGCCGGCGACCTCGGTCTTGGCCTCGATCGCGGCGGGCGCCAGGCAATCGGGAGCGGGATACTCCACCTTGGAATCTGCCATGTCAATCACTTCTTTCCTAACAAAATGGAACAAGTGCTCCTACTGCTCTTGCCCCAAGCGGACAAAGTGGGAAAAGTCGTTGGCGGCCACGGCGTCGTACACGGCGTCCACGGCGTCAAAGACTTCCGGGGACATGGGGTTGTAGAACTCCGTGTCGCCCGGCTGAATTCCGACGAAGACGATATCATCGCACGATTGCTCAATCTCTTCGATCAGAATCGACAAGGGAAGCGAATGCGTGGTGAACATCGACTTGCGGGCCACATCACGTTTGTCGAGCAAGCGGATGGCGCCGACGGGCAGCGCCATGTCGGCGGCATCAACCAAAACCAAACGCGGCGGACACTCGCGCTTGACCTCGATGATGTCATCCTCGGGCGTTTGGCCTCCGTCGATGGTGTACCAACCGGCGATAGGTGCGTCTTCCATCTTTTTGGAGAGCACGGGGCCGGCGGCATCGTCGGCACGCAGCACGCTTCCCGCCGTGAGCACGATACCCGCAAACGGGGCGCCGTTCACACGTCCATCCACAACGCGACCCATTACTGCAACCTTCCCGTCAGATACACGCCCGACACATCGCGCACGCGCTCCACCAGATCGCGGAACTTCATCAGAAACGCGACCTGCTGGGCATGCAGGCCAAAGTCGTCGTCGAACACCGAGATGCCGGCCTTGGCCGACCCGCGAAAACCGCGCTCGTCGAGCAGCGCATCGCAGGCCTCGAGCAGCGACGGCACCGCCGCCTTGTCGAGCTGGCACTCACCAAAGGAGCGGATGGCCTCAAACTTGGTCTTAGCCTCCCCCTCCGGCAGCGCGTCGACGAGCGAATAGAACACATCCACCGACACCGACAGGCGCGGCTCAAAGCAGTCGAGCACGCCGGTGTGGTGGCCCACGGCGAGCGTGTAGTACAGCACGTCGCAGGCCTCCTGGGGAACGTCTTCCTCGGTCTCCACAAACTTACGCGTGAGCTCGTAAAAGACCACCTGGTCGGGCGCATGGCCCAGGCAAGGGTCGGCGACGCCCTCGGCGGCCTCGTCGCTTGCGCGCGAGGCATCGCCAAAAGAGCCGCCGAGCATGCCGGGACCCGCAAAGTAACCAGAGCGGTCCGTGAGCTCCATCTAGTGACCTCCGGCCAGCACCAGATCCTGCAGCGCCGAGTACACCTCGACGCGGCGAGGATCATCTTGCTTGTCGATGAGCAGCGCCATGGCGCCGCGGATATCGCCCTTGGGCGCGCCCTCAAGCGTATCCATAAACTCGTTGGCCAAGTCGCGGCCGTAACGGTAGCCGCTCATGGCGCGAGCTTCGCGCTCGATGGCCACACGCAGCTTGTACGGCACGCCGGGGTGCAGGATATCGGCCTGCTCGCCGGCGGCCTCCACCGTGGTCTCGGCATGGAGCTTTTGGTCCAGCAGGCCAAGTGCCATGGCAAAGCCGTAGACGGTCTGCGCGGGGCTGGGCGGGCAGCCGGGGATATAGACGTCGACCGGCAAGATCTTGTCCGTGCCGCCCCAGACGCAGTAGTTGTCGTAGAAGATGCCGCCGGTGCAGCCGCATGCGCCATAGGACACCACGATCTTGGGATCGGGTGCGGCCTCAAAGGCGCGCAGGGCCGGCATGCGCATGGCACGCGTCACGGCACCGGTGTACAGCAGCACATCGGCGTGACGGGGCGAGGGCACGACCTTGATGCCAAAGCGCTCGACGTCGAAGACGGGCGTGATGGAACCGAAGATCTCGATCTCGCAGCCGTTGCAGCCGCCGCAGTCAACACGGTAGACGTACACCGAGCGCTTGATCTTCTTAAGAAGGGTCGCCTTGGCCTTCTCGATGCTCTCGTCGAGCTCGATCTTGGTCGGGCGGTACTGGAGCCGCTCGGGCAAAAGCGTGGGTTCGGCCATGGTTACTCCTCCTTCGTTTCAAAATCCATGATGATGCCCTCGACCGGCGCCGGACCGGCGGGAATCTCGGGCGCATCGGGGTTGAGCTCGCGGTCGATATACTCCGGGTTCACGCCGTGGCCGCCCAGATACTCCATGCCGGGGCCCTGGGGCTCACCGGACGCAAGCGTCTCGTTGGCAGCCATGCCGTGCGCGTTGCCGGTCTTTACGGCCGAGGCGGCGCGCAGGGCGTCGAGCTCACGCTTGCACTCCTGGCACATACCGACGGTACGGGCAGCCTGCTCCGCCTCCATGCCGCCGGCCTTTTGCAGCAGGCGCTTGGCGTAGTCGATCCCCTTGTGCGGGGCAAACGGCTTGCCGCAACGCGAGCAGTGCTCGAGCGTATAGACGCTCTTGCTGGTAAGGTCGTCCTTGCTCATGACAGCCAGCTCAAACTCCTCGGTGAGCTTGATGGCCTCCATGGGGCAGGCTTCCTCACAGCGACCGCAAAAGATGCAGCGGCCGTAGTCGATCGACCAGGTAATGGTATCGGCCGCAAGGTCGGTGTCCATGCGAATGGCATCGGCCGGGCACGCCACACCGCAGGCACCGCAGGCGATGCAGAGCTCGGCGTTGTGCTCGGGTTTGCCGCGCATGTCCTTGTTGGTGGGGAACGGCGCAAACGGGTACTTGACCGTCGCGTCGCCGGCCTTGGCGTTAACCTTCCAAAGCTTCAGCATATTAGAGCGCCTCCTCATCGAGCGGAGCGGCCATGGTGCCCTCGCCCGCGAGCGGCGACTTGTCGCGCCAGACGTTCTCGAACTGCTCCTTGTCGAGCACGTGGTCGCGCTTGGCGGCGACATCGGTCACCGTCACGCGGTCGGTGCAGGAGTAGCACGGGTCGAGCGAGCCGACGATCAGCGCCGCATCGCCCACGGTGTTGCCGCGGAACATGTAGCGCAGGACCGGCCAGTTGCTGTACGTAGCGGCCTTGGCGCGCCAGCGGTAGCACTTCTGGTTATTGCCGAGCATGGCCCAGTGCACGTCCTCGCCGCGCGGCGCCTCGGTGGCGCCGATGGCGTACTTGTGCGGGGTGTACTCCCAATCCGTGGTGAGGATGGGGCCCGACGGGCAGTTCTCGAGCATGGTCTCGATCATGTCGATCGAATCGTAGACCTCCTGGATGCGAACGGCGGTACGGCCGAAGGCATCGCAGGTGTCAGCCGTAGCGGCGTGCATCTTTTGGACGTCCGGATCGGCGTAGCCGTCGAAGGGATGGTCAAAGCGCACGTCACGAGCATAGCCCGAGCCACGCATGAGCGGGCCGACCGGCGAGAAGTCGCGAGCGATCTTGCGGTCCAGAATGCCGATACCGCTCGTACGCTCGATAAAGTTGGGCGTGGAGAGCAGCATGTCGACGAGTTCTTGAACCTCGGAGCGCAGCTGGTGGATGGTCGTGAGCGTGGAAAGCTTCTGCTCGGCCAAAATGTCGCGACGCACGCCACCGATCACGTTGAGGCCATAGGTCTTGCGGTGACCGGAGAGCTTCTCGGCCAGGTCCATAGACTTCTCGCGGACGCGGAAGAACTGCTGGAAGCCGGAGTCGAAGCCGGTGTAGTGCGATGCGAGGCCAATATTGAGCAGGTGTGAGTGCAGACGCTCGACCTCAAGCATGATGGCGCGGATGTACTGGGCGCGCGGCGGGACATGAATGCCCTGGGCGCGCTCGACAGCCTCGGCGTAGGCCACCGAGTGGGCGCAGCCGCAGATACCGCAGATACGGTCGGCAAGGAACGTCACGGCATCATAATTCAGGCGCGTCTCGGCGACCTTCTCCATACCGCGATGCACGTAGAACAGGCGGTAGTCGGCATCGACGATCGTCTCGCCCTCCACGAACAGGCGGAAGTGGCCGGGCTCGTCGGAGGTGATGTGCAGCGGTCCCATGGGGACGAGCGTAGTCTCCTTGCCCTTGGTGTCGGCCAGGAATTCGTAGTTTTCCATGTCGCTCGCGGGGGCGGGGCGGAAACGGTAATCCATCGAATCCTTGCGCAACGGGTACAGCCCGCTGGGCCAATCGTCGGGAAGCACCAGGCGACGGCGGTCGGGCAGACCCTCGGGAATCAGGCCAAACATATCGCGCAGCTCGCGCTCGCCCCACACGCAGGCGGGGACGAACGGCGTCACGGACGGGAACGTCATCTTGGCGGGGTCGACCTCGGCACGCACGGTAACCCAGCCGGGGTCCTCCCCCTCCATGGAGATGACGTAGTACACGGCGTAACGGCCGCACAGGCTGCGCTCGTCGTTGCCGACAATCACAGGAATCCAGCCGTAGCGCTCGTAATACAGGTAGTGGACGGCCTCGGGCAGACGGTCCAGCTTGACGGTGATCGTCAGCTGGTCCTCGCACTGCCATTCGACCTTCTCGATAGCGCCCGGCACTGCAGCACGCAGGGCCTCGACGTGGCTTTCGCAGCGACGAGCGTAGTCCTTCTTTTCAGGTTCTGCCATGGTGCTAATTCACCTCACTTGTCTTGGTCTGGGAACTGAACACCATGCGGTAGAGAGGGGCCTCGTGCAGCTCTTCGACGCTCTGGTTCAAAACGACGGACGTTGCATCCTCGACGCCGCTCGTGATGGCGACCGGGGTGGCGATACCGAACCACATGACCACGATCGCGAGGGCGATCTCGGGGATGATCATAAGGGCGGGCACCTCGTGGCGCTTCATGCCCTCGGGCGCCTTGCCGAAGATGGACTTGAGCGCGATGCCGGTAAGGGCAAAGTACACGCCGGTGAGGCCAATGGCCACGAGCACGACCACCCAGATGGGACCGGACTGGATGCCGGCCACGAAGGTGAGGAACTCGGAGATGAACAGGGCGAACGGCGGGAAGGCGGCGAGCGCGAGCAGGGCGATGATGGTGAGCGCTGCCGTGACGGGAGCGATCTCGACGACGCCCTTGATCTTGTTCAGGTCGCGGGTGTGGTAGATGTGCTGGATGTTACCGGCCATGCAGAAGGCGAGCGCCTTCGTGAAACCGTGGAAGATGCAGTGCAGCAGGCAGGCGGCGATACCGAGCGGACCACCGATACCCAGGCACAGCGCGACCACGCCGACGTTGTCGACGGAGGAGTACGCGAAGCGGCGCTTGATATCGTCCTGCTTAAAGATGCACAGGGCGGCCACCAGGATGGACAGCGTGCCCAGGATGAGCAGGAGCGTACGCGGATAGGTGTCGCCCACCGTGATGATGGACAGGGAGTAGAAGCGGATGATCACCAGCATGGCGCACTTGAGCAGCACGCCCGAGAGCAGCGCGGAGACCGGGCTCGGAGCCTGGGAGTGCGCGTCGGGCAGCCAAGTGTGCATGGGGAACAGGCCCGCCTTGGTGCCGAAGCCGATGACGATGAACGCGAACGCGAGGCGCACGAGCATCGGGTCGAACTGGTCGGCGTAGGGCATGATGGAGGTGAGGAAGGCTGCCTCATGCGCGTTGGGCATGATATCGGCGGCGTTCGCGTAGATGAGCAGCGTGCCGAACAGGCCGAAGGCCACGCCGGCGGTGCAGACCATCGCGTACTTCCAAGACGCCTCGAGCGCCTGCTTGTTCTTGTAGATGCCCACGAGGAACACGGTCGACAGCGTGGTGGCCTCGACCGCCGCCCAGGTGAGGATGATGTTGTTGGACAGGCAGGCGAGCAGCATCGTGAAAACGAACAGGCTAAACAGCGCGTAGTACTGCTTGGTGCGCTCGGCCGGCATGGTCTTCTCCTTGATATCGATCTTGATATAGGAGATGGAGTACACGCCGGTGATGAACCCGATGATGCCTACCAGAAGGACGAAGATCGACGAGAGCGAATCGAGATGGAGCCACAGGCCCAAAGCGTCGATATTCCGCCCGCTCGAGAGCATGGTTCCCGCGGTGACGACCGAAAGGACGAGGGTCGCCGCGACGGAGATGGTGTTGAGCCCCGCAAAGACGCTGTAGGACGTCGTCTTGGGGAGCGCAGCCATAATCAGGGAGAACACGAGGGGACAAGCGAGCAGGGCGACCGTCAGCATTGAAACATCCATGGCCTACCCCTTCAATTCGGTCAGGTCGTGGGAGTCGAGCGACTTGGTGTCGTTCCAGATCCTCACGACGACGGCGGACATGATGATGACGGCGAAAATGGCGTCGGTGGCGATGCCGATCTCGATGATCTCGGGGGCCGTGGGCGCGAGCAGGGCGAGCGTCACGTGGCTACCGTTCTCCATAAGGCAGTACCCGAAGATTTGCTTGAGGATGTTGCGCTGGGAGATGATGCACGTGAGGCCGACGAAGAAGTGCGCGAAGCTGATGGCGAGGGCCGGAGTAGCCACCTCAGCGGTGGGCAGGCTCAGGCGCGTGACCACCGCGAAGCAGATGGCCACCTCCAGACCGGTGAGGATGATGGTCCAGGCCGGCTTGACGGAGGAGGTCAACGTGCTATCGGCAGGCGAACCCATCTTTTTGTAGGCACGGTTGAGAATGAACGGAACGAGGATCACCTTGGTGACGAAGGCCGACGCGGCCCACATGAGAAGCTCGGTGGCACCGGTGGTGAGGCCCAGGGTGAGCAGCACGCCCACCAGGACAACCGACTGGATCGCGTACCACTTGATGGCGGACGGGATGGTCTTCGAGACGACCACCATGGTGGAGGTCACGATCAGAAGACCGCCCAGGATATTGACTAACGAATAACCCATGTCCTACCTCCTAACCCATCCAACTAGAGGACAGAGGACCGGCGACGACGACCATGATCATGAGGACGACGAACACGAACGCCATGGCGCGCGGAAGGGGCTGGCCGGCGGCCACGGTCTCGCTCGGCTCACCGGGCAGGACCTTACCCATCCAACGCAGGAACCATGCGAAGGTGGCGACGGTCTCGACGACCATGACGCACACGAGGACGAAGATGACCGTGTTGGAAGCACCAACCGCGAAGCCACCGGAAATAATCTGGAACTTGGAGAAGAACGTGCTCATGGGGGGCACGCCGGCGATTGCGGTCGCGGCGACCGCGAAACCCACGCCCGTGACCGGGTACTTCTTCATGAGGCCCTGGATCTTGGGCAACATACGGGTTCCCAGCGTGAAGCTGAGGGAGCCGGCGATGAGGAAGAACAGGGTCTTGGTGAACGCGTGGTTGAAGATGTGCTCGACGGCGCCGTTGAACGCCATTTGGCTTCCGAACACGGAGAGGCCCAGGCCGAAGAACACGTAGGCGAGCTGCGCGATCGTCGAGAAGGCGAGCAGGCGCTTCATATCCTTCTGGGGCAGATACATGAGGAAGCCGAAGAGCATGGTCACGACGGCGTCGATGATGGCGACCCAACCGACGATCTCGGGGATATCGCCGGCGCTCGCAAGAGCGCGGGCGAACACGCACACGCCGACCTTAACCATAGACGCGCCATGGAGGTAGGCGGAAACGGGCGTGGGGGCCTCCATTGCGGAGGGCAGCCACATGTAGAGCGGGAACTGGGCGGACTTGGCCCAAGCGGCGAACAGGATGAGCAGCAGCACGACGGTCTTCATACCGGAATCGAGCTGGGAGATCGCGCTCAGCGCGAACGTGCCGGTTCCGGCGAACAGGAAGGCCGCGCCGATGTAGAGTCCCAGAGCGCCGATGTGGGTGATGATGAGTGCCTTCATACCGGCCTTCTTGGCCGTGGGCGTCATGTAGTAGCTGATGAGGCCCCAGGAGCACACGCCGGTGATCTCGAAGAAAACGAGCTGGCCGACGATGGTGGAGCTGTAGGCGAGACCGGCCATGGCGCCGATGAACGTGGAGAAGTACACGTAGAAGCGACGACGGGGCGCGTCGGGATGCTCCTTGTTCTTATCGCTCATATACGGGAACGAATAGATGACGACGAGCAGACCGATAGCGACGAACGCGGGTGCGAGCAGCGTGCTCATCCGGTCGAATATGAAGCCCATGACCAAGGTCTGACCCATACTCGCCCAGGTTACATCGACCGCGTTCATGCCGTTTCCGGCAAACGTCGCGGCCAAGCCAACGGAAGCGACCGTGGCGATGCCGCCGGCAAAGGCGCAGATCCATTTAGCGTAGGGACGCGGCAGCATGACGATGAGCAGGGAGCCCAGCATGGGGACGGCGATTGCCACCATGGCAAAGAGGGACAAGCTCGATTCGATTGACATAGTTTCTCCCTTCTCCCTACACGCCTACGACGACGAAGACGAACGCGAGGACCGCGATGCCGACGACGGCCCAGGTCTGGTTACCGAGCACCTTGAAGCGCGAACGGGAAACGGAGTTCTCGAGCACGCCGCAGACGACGAAATCGACCAGGCACTTGACGAGGAAGACGACGGCGCCCACGAGAGCGGTGACGCCGATGGTCGCGGGCTCTCCCCAGGGGATGAAGATGGAGGTGAACCAAGCGACGACCACGACCTGCTTCATGCCCATGGCGAGCTTCATCATGGCCAGGGACGGGCCGGAGAGCTCGGCGAGCGGGCCCTCCTGGAGCTCCTGCTCGGCTTCGGCCTGATCGAACGGAAGCTTGCCGAGCTCCATGTAACAGGCGGCCGCGAAGGCGACGCCAGCGAGGATAACGGCGACGACGCTCGAGACGTTGCCCGTAACGATGTGCTGGCCCATGGTCGCAATGTCCGTGGAGCCGCACACGATGGCGACGGTGAACAGCGCGATGAGCATGGACGGCTCGATGAGCACGCTCATGAGCAGCTCGCGGATACCGCCGAAGCCCGCGTAGGCGTTGGAGGAATCCACGCCGGACAGTGCGAAGAAGAAGCGGGACAGCGCGAGCGCGTACATGATGGTGATGGCGTCACCAAAGACGGGCATGGGGCTCTCGAGCGTGAACATGGGCAGACCCATGGCGAGCATGAACGACACCGCGAGGAACAGCGGCGGCATGATGCGCAGCACGAAGCTCGAGTCGGAACTCACGGACTCGGGACGCGCCATGAGCTTCGCGAGGTCCCGGTAATCCTGAAGGATGGACGGACCGCGGCGATTGTGCATCTTCGCGCGAATCACACGGGCGAGGCCGGAGAAGAAGGGCGCGACCAGCATGACCACGAGGCCCTGCGCTATCGCAAGAACGATGTTCATAATATCCTCTCCCCTCTCTAGACCATGACCACGGCGAGCACGAGGAAAACCACGAGCGCCGCGACGATGTAGCAGATGTATACGGAGTAGTTGCCGCCCTCGATCTTGGAGGCAAGGCCGGCCAGCTTGTCGGCACCCTCGCTCGGTGCATCGACCAGGAAACGGTCGGGCAGGGGCTCGACGCCCTGGGCGACACCGGTGAGCTTCTGGAACACGTGCGCGATGGACCAGCAGATCTTGGTGCATACCTCGCGCAGGGTGTAGAGCGGGCCCATGAAGAGCTCGACGTCGGACGCGAAGCTCGTGGCGACGACGGGCATGTGCTCGTTGGGCTCGTAGCCGCACGCCCAAGGGTCGGTCTTCTTAGCGGGGGCCTTGGTGCCGAGGCAGAACCTCAACACGAACGCGAGGCCGGTGAGGACCACGAGCGCGATGGCGATCGCGGGGGTGGAGGTGGCGGCACCGGAAATCTCGTTCACCAGAGACACGCCCGAGGTGGCCGTGACGGCGGAGCCGGCAAGCACGCTCTGGGCGACGTCGCCCAGAACCGGGGCGATGACGGGAGAGCCGATTCCCAGCACCACGCAGATGGCCGCGAGGAGCATCTGCGAGAACAACATCGGAGCCGGGGACTCCTTGGCGTTCGCAGCCTCCTGGGAACGCGGGCTGCTCGCGAACGAGACGCCGTAGGCCTTCACGAAGCACGTAACGGCCAGGGCACCGGTGATGGCGAGCGCGGCCGCGGAGGCGACGGCGAACACCATGACGACCGGGTCGGAGAGCGTCGAGATGTTGAACAGGGACTGGTAGGTGAACCACTCGGAAACGAAGCCGTTGAGCGGCGGGATGGCCGAGATGGCAAGGGCACCGATGAGGAAGCAGACGGCCGTGACCGGCATGCGGCGGAACAGACCGCCCATCTTCTCCATGTTGCGCGTACCCGTGGCATAGAGCAGGGAGCCCGCGCCGAGGAACAGCTCGCCCTTGAACATGGCGTGGTTGAGCGTGTGGTAGAGGGCGGCCATGAGCGCGATCGTCGCGATGACGTCGTTGCCCAGGGCGTGCGCCGTCATGGACGCGCCGACACCGAGCAAGATGATGCCGATGTTCTCGACGGAGTGATAGGCAAGCAGGCGCTTGATGTCGTGCTCGTGGAGGGCGTAGACGACACCCAGGACCGACGAGATGGATCCGAAGACCAGGACCATGAGGCCCCACCAGAGCTGGACGCCCGAACCCGCGAGCAGGTCGAGACCGACCTTGAGGATTCCCAGGATGCCGATCTTGATCATGCCGCCGGACATGAGGGCGGACACGTTGGACGGCGCCTCGGGGTGCGCCTGGGGCAGCCAGGAGTGCAGCGGGATGATACCGGCCTTCGCGCCAAATCCGAAGAACGCGAGGACGAAGCACGCGGAGGAGACGGCGGGTCCAAAGTCATGCGTACGGAAATCACTGAAGCTGAAGGAACCGCCCACGCCGTTGGTCATGAGCAGGAAGCTCGCCATGATGAGAACGAAGCCCACGTGCGCGATGACGAAGTAGAGCCAACCGCCCCTAATGGAGTTCTTGTTCTCCTCGATAACGACAAGGAAGTAGCTCGTAAGGGACATGAGCTCAAAGGCGACCAGGAACCAGAACACGTTGTCGGCGGTGATGACGAGCATCATCGAGGCGACGAAGGTGTTCATAAAGAAGCCGGCGCGCCCGACCTTGCCCGGGTACTCGTCGAAGTAGGACAGACCGTAGATGAAGCCCGCAAAGGCGAGAATCGAGATGAGGACCACGATCAGGCCCGCAAGGCCGTTGAGCAAGAGCTCGAGACGGGCGAACGGGAAGAAGAAGACCGTGTTGAGGGACGAAACGTCGCCAAGCACGGCCTCGAGGCCCGCGATGAACGACAGCACGGCCGCGACGGCGCCGATCAGGCAGCCGGCGGTCTTGGCGGCGTTGTCGGCCTTAATCAGCAGAACCGAGGCGAGCGCACCGATGCACGAGACGGCAAGCGATGCGATAAACAGCGTCATGCTATCCATTGTTTACGCTCCCTTCTGCTTTCTCGGACAGACCCTGGGCCACAGCCGCCACGTCGACGGCAGGGCCGTTCTCGATTGAGCGCAGGCGCTTGGCCTCGTCGAGCTCGCGATCGGCCGCGCCGCCCATGACGGTCAGCGCCTTGGTGGGGCACGCCGCCACACAATGCGGGCCGTCCGGATCGAAGGCGCACAGGTCGCACTTGACAGCGCAGGTGTACTGGCCAGGAGCCCACGTAAGCAGGCTGCTCAGGGACTTAGGATACGAAGGCGTCGGATCGCACATGCCTGCGACACCGGCGATAGACGTGCCATCGGGATGGATGGCTCCGAAGGGGCACGCGATGGCGCACAGCCTGCACCCGATGCACTCCTGCTCCTTGACGTGGATGCGATCGCCATCGTGCTCGATGGCATTCACCGGGCAAACCTCGGCGCAGGGGGCACCCTCGCAATGGTGGCAGGCAAGGGCGGCCGAAATACCGCCGGTCTTCACGAGCGCCAGGCGCGGCGTATCCTGAAGACCCTGCATCCGGTGGGCGTCGGCACAGGCGGACTGGCATGTTCCGCAGCCGATGCACCTCTCCGGGTTGATGTCGATGAAGCGGTTCATCCCCACTTCCTTTCAAAATAACGGGCCGGGCGTCCCGAACGTACGGGACGCCCGGCCCAAAAAGCCAACGAGAACGGGACTACACGATTTGATTCACGTGCGTCTCGTCGTCGAACTTGGCGGCGCCGGGCTCAACGTCTTGGGGAGCGGCGGCGTCCACCAGAGCCTGCTTGAGCTCGGTGTACTGACGCTCCACCTCGCCCTCAGCCCAGACCTGGTCGGCGATAGCGTCGACCTGGCAGGCGGAGAACTTGTCCTCGGGCGTATGCGAGACCGGGTCGACCTTGTGCATGGTCAGCTCGTTGCACTTGCCGATCCACCACTGGTAGGTCATGTAGACCGTGCCCTTGTTGATGCGATCGCTTATGTCGGCGCGGCTATATACCTGGCCACGGCGGCTGTGGACCGAGACGATGTCGCCATTCTTGATGCCGCGTGCCTGGGCGTCCGCGGGATTCATGCGGACAAAGCCGGGCTCGTCGGCAAGCAGCGCCAGCGTCTTGCAGTTGCCGGTCATCGAGCGGCAGCTGTAGTGGCCGACCTCGCGGACGGTGCACAGGATGAGCGGGTACTCATCGTCGGGAAGCTCGGAGGGCGCCTCCCAGTCGTGCGCCATCAGGTTGGCGCGGCCGTCCTTGGTGGTGAACTTGCCACCAGCGAACATGTCGGGCGTACCGTGGTCGTTCACATCGGTGTTCTTGACCGGCCACTGGGCGTAACCGCCCTCGGGAGCCATCTTCTCGTAAGTCGCGCCCACAAAGTTGGGGCACAGGCTAATGCACTCGTTCCAGATCTGCTCGGTGTTGTCGTAGTGCATGGGATAGCCCATGCGCGTAGACAGGTCCGCGAAGATCTCCCAGTCGTGACGGCACTCGCCCTTGGGCGGAACGGCCGCGTCAAAGTGCTGGAAGCTACGGTCGGATGCGGTAAAGACACCCTCGTGCTCGCCCCAAGAGGTGGCAGGCAGGATGACGTCGGCGAGCATAGTCGTCTGCGTCATAAAGATGTCCTGGCAAATGAACAGATCCAGCTCGGAGAGCGTCTTGCGCATGCCGGCCGAATCGGGCTCGGTCTGCACCGGGTCCTCGCCGTAGTTGTAGAAGCAGTGCACCTTACCCTCGTCGACCAGGTGGCCCAGGTCGGTGAGCTTGTAGCCCTCCTCGAGCGGGAGCTTTTCCTCGGGCACGCCCCAAGCCTTGGCAAACTTGGCACGCACTGCCGGGTCGGTGACTTTCTGGTAGCCAGGGTACAGGTTGGGCAGCATGCCCATATCGCAGGAGCCCTGGACGTTATTCTGGCCACGCACGGGCGCGAGGCCGGAGTTGGGTTTGCCGATCTGGCCGGCAACGCAGGCGATGGAGGCGATGGTGTGCACCGTCTTCAGGTTCTGCTTCTGCTGGCATACGCCCATGCCCCAGCCAATGATGGCAGAGGGCTTCGCCGTGGCGTACATCTCGGCAGCTTGGTGGATCAACGCGGGCTCGACACCCGTGATGTCCTGTACGGATTCGGGAGTGTAGTTCTTGATGGTCTCCCACCACTCGTCAAAGCCGTTCGTGTGTTCGGCGACGAATTCCTTATCGTAGAGGCCATCGTTGACCAAGCAGTTGGCAAAGGCGTTGAGGAACGCGACATTGCAACCGTTCTTGATCGGAAGGTAGAGATCGGCGATACGCGCGGTTTCGATATGGCGCGGGTCGGCGACGATGATCTTGCAACCCTTTTCTTTGGCTCGCACGATACGCCTTGCGACGATGGGGTGCGAATCGGCAGGGTTATAGCCGAAGAGGAAAATGCAGCCCGCATCCTCCATACCGGGGATGGAGCATGACATGCAACCTGAACCAACCGTGTCCATCAGACCGAGGACAGTAGGGCCGTGTCAAGTACGGGCGCAGTTGTCCACGCTGTGGGTGCCGATGCACGCACGCGTAAACTTCTGCATGACGTAGTTCGCCTCATTGCCGCCGCCTCGCGAAGAGCCGGTGGTCATGACAGCGTTAGGACCATATTCGTCAATTATGGCCTGCATCTTAGATGCGGTGAAATCCAGTGCCTCGTCCCAGCTTACGCGCTCAAGATCCGCGCCCTTGGTGCGGCGGATCATCGGGTGCAGTACGCGAGGAGTCAAGATCTTGGTGTCGTTGATGAAGTCGTAGCCGCTCATGCCCTTAAGGCACAGCTCGCTCTGGTTGGTGATGCCGTTGAGCGGTTCGGTGCCCACGACCTGGCCGTTTTGGACCAGGAGGTTAAACTGGCAACCGGCGCCGCAATACGGGCAGATCACTTTATGCTTCTCCATGACACCCTCCTTCCTTTCTCTGCTACCGAATGCTCGGTACTTATTTGACAATCATTGGGCCTGTCGCCCGACGCTTACGCCTCGTTTTCGATGGTGGCGCGGGCACGCTCGGCAGTCAGTTCTGCCAGACGCTCCTCGTCTACCAGGGTGAGGCCCTTGGTCGGGCACGCCTCGGCACACGCCGGACCGCCGGGACGGTCCACGCACAGGTCGCACTTGAGCACGAAGCTCTTAGTCTGCGAACCCACGCGAAGGTCACCCATCAAGACGGGGGCCTGCGTGGTCGCCACGCTCACGGCGCCAAAGGGGCATGCCATGACGCAGCTCTTGCAGCCGATGCAGTTGTCCTCGTTGACGCCGATACGATGGTTCTTTTGATCAAAGAACAAGGCGCCCGTAGGACAGGCCTTCGCGCACGGAGCGTCCTCGCAGTGGTGACATGCCACCGGCGCGGAGATCTCGTAGGTGCGCGTTACGCGCAGGCGCGGCGCGGCAATGTTGCCGGGGATGTCGTGCGCCTCGATGCACGCCGCCATACAGGTTTGGCACCCAATGCAGCGTGAGGAATCGGCTACGACTCGTTTATTGCCCATGTTGTTCACTCCCTCCTGAATCCCATGCCGGAGAGACCCTGCCGACGTTGCCCCGGACCGCCCGTGGTCCGGCATCGGCGTATCGAGCACATGCGGCGAAACAGGCACTTCGATAGAATTCCTCCAACGATATACAGGTTAAATATACGCAGTTGCAGGGGGCAAACTTGAGCATAGGCCCTGCAATACGGGTGTATTGCAGGGGTTTTGGCAGGTTGGAACTATTCTCGGATAGCTATAAAGGCGAGTGTATTACATGCGTAAATCCAGGGGAGATTTCACGCTCGTTTATAAAGGATGTAATACGTTTGATATATATTTCGCGCTCATTAACTTGAGTGCAATAAAGCAGTGGTTATAAGATTGGCTATTATTAGCCAATGTTGTATTTGACCATTCATATTGCACGCTCATTAAGGGGGCCAGTGATGTCATCGACGCAAAAACGAGCCATCCTGCAGGTGCGCATTCGCGAAGAGGACAAACAGCATGCCGAGCGCCTCTACGACGCCATGGGCACATCGCTTGCCGAGGCCGTTCGCCTTTTTGTCGCGCAGAGCATTTTGATGCGCAAGCTTCCCTTTCAGCCGGTCGCCGTGCGCTCAAAGGACGGCACCGCCGCCTATGAATCGCTCAAAGCATATGGGGACCCCAATCGCCGCTCCGAGGAGCGCAATGCCTGGATTGAGTACCTTGCTACAGAATGCGACGATTCGATTTTGGGTCCCGAGGAAGTAGATATCCATGAGTAGCACCATTATCGACGAGACCGTCATCCTACGCTACCTGCTTGACGACGACGAAGTTCTGTCACCGCGCGCCGCCAAGGTCATCGCCACGCGCACCGCTCGCGTCTACCCCGAGATTATCACGCGCGTCGTGGTCACGCTGCGCGACGTCTATAAGGTTCCCCGCGTTGAGATTGCTGCGGCCATGAAGAGGTTGCTCGATGACGTCATGGTCGACGAGCCCACCGTTGTCGCCCTTGCCGTCAAACTCTTTGGCAAGACCCATATGGACTTTACCGACTGCCTCCTCGCAGCCCGAACTGCCATCTACAACGATGATGTCGTGAGCTTTGGCAAGCCCATCATCCAAGGCATGATCGATTACCGCCGCAAGCGCCAAACCGCTGCCGACGCCCGCGACCGCGCCGCCGACGTCCGCGGCCGCGCCGCCGAAGCCCGCAGCCACGACACCGACTCCACCATCGACAAGCTCCGCCACCGCCCCCGCAGCTAACCCCATCCCCACCTAAGTTGCGGTGAAATAGTTCCTGGATTTAGGCTTATTCGAGCTTTCCAGGAACTATTTCACCGCAACTTTCTGTAAGGGTGGTTTTTAGTGCCGCCGAGGGGCACTAATCAACCGTTTGCCGATATGTTTGGCTCTGACTCATGACTCTGACCTGCCCCGTCAAGCTTTTGGTCAGTTCATGGCAAGGTCTGGCGGACCAAATATGGGATAGCGTAGTGTCATTCACTCCCCCTCGAGACCATGGGGTCGAAAATGAGTCATGATAAACGCTGTTCCAAACCGCAAGCAGAGCTATTCTTCCGGTTATTCGAGGCCCATCATGGCGGGCACCTGTTTGTAGCTACCAAAAAATGGGATGAACGCTGTGCCTACGCGCTCATGCAAAAAGAGATGATTATTCGACTCTACAACCATGTCTACGCTGATCCCGCGTATTGGAATGACCTCGGCGTCGAAGATCGCATCTTTCAATTGGCATCCGCTATTGCGGTCGTTGAACCGAATGCCGTGTTTTGTGGAGCAACGGCGGCACTGCTCTATGGCATCGGTTCTGCATATTCGCTTCTCGACAAGGTGCAAGTGCTGTTGCCGCGTTCCACCAGACGCGATATGTACGAATTCGTTGAATACCGACGCTGGCGGCCGGGCGACGTATGGCAGCTCGGTCCTTTTACGTTAACGAATCCATATCGCACGGTGGTCGACATCGCCCGAACTAACGCTTTTCGATATGCACTAGGCTATGTCGACGGATTGGCTCGTGAGTACGGTGTCGAGCGTGAAGAATTGCGTGCATATGCACAAACGAACTGCCGCGGACTGCACGGCATCGCGCGCGCATTTGACGTTTTTGAACACATGGATGGCAGATCGGATAACGGTGGAGAATCCGAAGCACGGGCGGCAATGATTCTGGCGGGAGTTGCCGCTCCCGAACTTCAGGTTGAAATCACTCGACCGGGAAACGCCGGCTATTATTTGGCAGATTACGGTTGGCAGATGCCAAACGGCTCTTGGATGCTGGCTGAGCTGCATGGACTAGGCAAGTTTGAGGACGATGCCCAAAATGATCCGGAACATACTGCGGCAAAAACCTATCGAGCTGCCCTCATGCGCGACACGAACCTGCGTGCCATGGGGCACAACGTCATTCATTTCAAGCTCTCAGACACCTACGATGTCAAAGCGTTCGGCTCCATGATGCGCGGCTACGGTATACCAACCACAAAACCCTACGCAGACTCCTGACCGGCTGTCCTCATCTTCTCGGCAACAGAACCCATCATCGACCCAGCCCGCTCGGCCTCAATAAGTTGCGGTCAAATAGTTCCTGGATAACAGCTTTTGCGGCTAATCCAGGAACTATTTCACCGCAACTTAGAAGGGGATGTGGGGTCCCGGCATGTATATGAAAACGGCTCTGGCACCAAAAGGAGCCAAAGCCGTTAAAGATATCCTATGGAGCGGGCGACGGGAATCGAACCCGCGTCATCAGCTTGGAAGGCTGGGGTTCTACCATTGAACTACGCCCGCAAGATATGGTCGGGACGACAGGATTTGAACCTGCGACATCCTGCTCCCAAAGCAGGCGCGCTACCAAACTGCGCCACGTCCCGAAGGTGTTGAGCAGCTAAGGTCTAAACCTTGCGTGTCCCAAAGCGAAGGAAATTATAGGGGAGACTCCCCGCCTGTGCAAGCATTGATGCCTTAGCTCCTCGAATGTGCGACAAAACGACTATGGAGCAGACCGATCACAAAGGCAACCACAGCAACCGGCGCCCACGCGGCTCCAATGTCCGCCAGCGGCAGCACATCGAACGGCAGCCACGCACCCGCAAAGAACGCGTCGCGGACCGAGGTGATCACGCTCTGCACCGCGACGACGCCGCCGACCCAAACCCACACCTGCGGATGCGCGTCGCAAAAACCGTGTACCAAACCCATGAGAACCAGCACGATGGCGACGGGATACAAGGCGTTGAGCATGGGCACCGAGAACATAAGGATCACATCGAGGCCCACGTTGGAGAGCACGCACGAAAACGCCGCGAACACAAAGGCAAGGATCGCGAAGGGGCGGCGCATGGCTTCCTCGGAAGCCTCCGCTCCCCCTTCAACCACGTACGTCTCACAGAAATAGCGCGCGCAGCAGCTAATGAGGCCGATGCACACGTTCATGCAGGCGAGGAAGAAGATGGCGAAGACCACGACCGTGCCAGCAAGCCCAAAATGCATGGAGGCCGAACGGGCGAGGATGGCGGCGCCGTTGGTGGCATCGGGCATCACGGTGCCGAGCTGCATACCGGCAAGGCCCAAGCCGCAGTAGATGATGGCCATGAGCACGCCGGCGATCACACCGGAACGCGAAATCTCAAAGGCCACGCGCTTGTCATCGGTAACACCCAACTCGTGGATGGTCTCGGCGATGATGATGCCGAAGGCGAGTGACGCAAGCAGGTCCATGGTCTGATAGCCGGTCAAAAAGCCCTGCACGGTAGCACCGGCATTGTAGGGAGCCTGCGGCGCGGCAGCCGGTCCCAGCGGCGAGATCACGGCAGCACCCACGACCAGCACGATGAGCGCAATGAGCGCGGGGCCCGTAATGCGGCCGAGCACGCGCGTGATGACGCCGGGGCGCAGCGTAAGTGCAAATGCGACCACGAAGAAGGCGACGGCGAAGACCAAGCGCGCGGTGCCAAGCGAGATGCCCTCGGGTAGCAACGGTACCAGCATCTCAAACGCCGTGGAGCTCGTACGCGGAATGGCAAGGCACGGGCCGATGGCCAGATACACTGCCGCAACAAAGAACTCGCCAAACTTGGGGTGCACGCGGCCGGCAAGCTCACGCGCCGTGCCGGCAAGCGCCACGGCGATAAAGCCCATGACGGGCAGGCCGATGGCGGCAATCAAAAAGCCAACCATGGCAAGCGGTGTGGCCGTGCCGGCCTGGAGCGCCAGCAACGGCGGAATAATGAGGTTGCCGGCACCAAAGAGCATCGAGAACAGCGCGATGCCGACGGTAACGACATGGTCGGAGCGCAGGTCACGCGGTGCGGATGAGGCCATAGGAACACCTTTCGGGTCGAAACAAAAACGGGACGGGCAAAAGGCCCGTCCCGCAAGTATATACGCTCTAGCAGGCTAAATCGCGCAAAGCGTCAATCGCGGTGTCGACTTCCTCGTCCGTGTTGAAATACCCAAACGAGAAGCGGACGACGCCCTGGCGCTCGGTCCCGAGCGCGCGGTGCATGAGCGGAGCGCAATGGGCACCGGGGCGCGTCGCAATCCCCCACCCTTGCATGAGCGCGTCCGAGATCTCAGCCGAATCGATATCGCCTACGTTGAGTGAGACGATCGCCGAGCGCGTCGGCTGGTCAAAGGCACCGTAGAGCTTAATACCCGGAATCTTGCGCACACCGGCAAGGAAGCGATCAGCGAGCGCACGCTCGTGGGCAGCAATCGCCTCGACCCCACCCTGGGCCTCGATATAGTCAAGGCCGGCAGAAAGTCCCGCGATGCCGTGGCCGTTGAGCGTGCCCGCCTCAAGGCGCGTGGGCCACTCAAGCGGCTGCAGTGGGTCGAAGCTGTGCACGCCCGTGCCGCCCATGGCCCACGGAGCCACGTCAATGCCCTCTGCCACGGCCAGGCCGCCGGTCCCCTGCGGACCCATGAGCCCCTTGTGGCCGGTAAAGCACACAACATCGAGCCCCATGGCATCCATGTCAATCTTCGCCGTGCCGGCAGACTGAGAGGCGTCGACGATCACCAGCGCGCCGGCCGCATGCGCGATGGCCACCACGCGCGCAATGTCGACCGCGTTGCCGGTCACATTGGAGGCGTGCGTCACCACCACAGCACGCGTGCCCGGCGTGACCAACCGCTCGAGCTCGTCGTAGTCGAGCGCGCCGCTCGCATCGCAACCCGCATGCTCAACCGTCACACCCTGTTCCGTCGCCAAGCGGTTGAGCGGGCGTAACACCGAGTTGTGCTCGAGCACCGTCGTGACCACGTGATCACCGGGACGTACCACGCCATTGATGGCGGTGTTGAGCGCCGCCGTGGAGTTGGGCGTAAAGCACACATGGTCCGCCCTCGGGCAACCCAAAAGGCGCGCAAGCTTGGCGCGGCAGCCGTGGATGGTACGCGCCGCATCGAGCGCACCCGACGTGGCGCCGCGCCCGGCATTGCCGAGCGAGCACATCGCCTGCGTCACGGCATCGATGACCGTCTGCGGCTTGTGCATGGTCGTCGCCGCGTTATCCAGGTAGATCATCGCACGACCTCCCACATATCAATCACGGTATAGCCCTCGGTAGGAACGCCCGCCTCGGCGAGTTCGCCGCGCAGCAGTTCCTCATCGGCAGGCAACGCCTTCCACGCCAAACCGCAGCCGGCAGCGACCTCCCCGGGCACGGGAATCGTTCGCCCGGGAAGGCCGCGCTCTATGCACAGGGACTCGCAACCCATGGCGGCCGCCGTGGTGGGAAACGTGATGACAAGCGCCGGGCGCTTCTCCCTCATGGCAACTCCAACCAATACGCTACGGGCGCACGACGCGCGCGGCCTGCTCCATCTTCTCCACGATCACGTACATGTTGGTGACCTCGCCCACCGCAAGCTGGTCTTTAATGCCATAGTGGTCGAGGCAGGTACCGCAGGTGAGAATCTCGACACCCTGCTCCGCCAAGCCCTTCAGGTCATCGAGCACCGGCGAGCCCTCGACGGTGAGCTTGGCACCGCCGTTGTAGAAAAGCATAGTCGCGGGCAGCTCCTCCTGCTGCGTCACGGCAAAGACAAACGCCTTCATGAGCTTGTGGCCCAGCTCGTCGTCGCCACGGCCCATGCAATCGGTATAGACGGAAATGACAAGTTTGCCCTTGCCGGCGCTGGCGTCGCAGAAAGCAGCGCCGTCCTGCTCGGGGTCCGCAACGGCCACGGCACCGGCGGTCGCGACGGTCACGTGCCACTCAGCGTCAGAAACCTTCTCGACTGAGGCCGTGCAGCCCTTCTCCTGCGCCATCTTGGAGATGTTCTTGACGGCGGTCTCGTTGTCGACCGAGGTCACGACTGTGCCCTCGCCATCGAGCTGCTTCAGGGCTTTGAGCGTCTTGACGACGGGCAGCGGGCAGGCATCGCCCATGGCATTGACTTCAATTTTGGTAGACATAGTTTTTCCTTTCAAAAGGGACCGCCCAGAACAGTAGGCGGTCGCATAAACGGTTTTCCTTAATGCACAACGCGAACGGCAGGACCGCCTGGTACCGGCTCGTACACGCGCCCGACGACGGCGGCGATACGTCCTTCGGCATGTAGACGGCTCGCAAGCTCATCCACATCGGCAGCAGGTGCCGCGATAAGCAGGCCACCAGACGTCTGCGGGTCGTACAGCGCGTCGAGCATGCCCGGCTCAAGGTCCTCGTCGGCCGTCACGCGCGGGCCAAAGAAGTCCTGGTTGCGGTAGGAGCCCGCGGGGATAATGCCCAAACGCGCCATGTCGAGCACCTGGTCAAAGAGTGGCACCGCCCCCGACGCAAGCTCAACTTGCACGCCCGAGCCCTCGGCCATCTCGCACGCGTGCCCGATCAGACCAAAGCCCGTAATGTCGGTGCAGCCGTGAAGCTCAAGTCCCTCGGCCAGACGAATCGGAGCCTCGTTGAGGGTGCGCATCGAGTCAAACATGGCTGCGGCCTCGTCCTGCTCGATGAGCTCGCCCTTAATGGCCGTGGTGATGATGCCCGAGCCAACCGCCTTGGTCAGCAGTAACGCATCGCCCACGCGCGCGCCGCTGTTGGCGAGCATGCTGTCGAGCGCGACAAACCCGCTCACGGACAGGCCGTACTTGGGCTCGTCGTCGTTGACGGTGTGACCGCCCGCGATGGAGCAACCCGCCTCGACGCACTTGTCGGCGCCGCCCGCCAGAATCTGACCGGCAACCTCAACGCCCAGACAGCTCGGGATGCACAGCAAGTTCATGGCATGGCTCGGCCGCCCGCCCATGGCGTAGATGTCCGACAGTGAGTTTGCCGCGGCGATCTGGCCAAATAGAAACGGGTCGTCGACCATCGGTGGGAAGAAGTCGATGGACTGCACGAGCCCAAGGTTCTCCCCTACGCGGAAGACGCTCGCATCGTCGGAGGTATCGAACCCCACGAGCAAGTTGTCGTTATGCACATTGGGTAAATCGCCCAGGACCTGGGCGAGGGCTCCGGGAGCCAACTTAGCGGCTCAACCGCTCGCGGCCGTCATGGATGTGAGCTTAATGGTGTCCTTAGCCATACGAACCCCCTTCCAACAAATCAACGACTTTAAGTATACGCCCCAGGCACGCTTCCCAAGAGACCGCCGACGGCTCGAACGTCGAAGGCGGCGCCGCAAGCGCCTGCGCGATAGCATCTGCCAGTGCGCGCTCAAACAACGGAAGGTCGGCCGCCTCGGGCGTGTCGACATCCGTCATACGCGGCGGCGCCACCCACGTCACGGGAGCGCCGGGAAGCATAGCCTCCATCCAGGGACGAACGCCGGGCAAATCGGTCGCCACAACTTTGCAGCCGCACGCGAGGGCCTCGATCGTCACGAGCGGCAGACCCTCGTAAAACGAAGGCAGCACAAAGACGTCGGAACTGCGGTAGGCGCGCACGAGCCCATCGCTATCCAGGCGCCCCGCCAGCGTCACCGGCACATCCGAGGCCGCGGCCAAGCGCTCGACACGCGCGTACTCGGCATCGTCCCCGCGACCGCCCACAAGCACCAAGCCAGATGGGCGGACGTCATCGTCAATCGGCAATGACACGGCTCGAACCAGCGACTCGACGCCCTTTTTAAAGCAAATCTTGCCCACGTACACAAGCGATCCCGGCCGCCTCGCCACGCTTGCGTCGCGGCAGAAGACGCGATGGTCGTAGCCCGTCCCAATCACGTGGATGCGATCGGCATCGACGCCGCACACCAGGCCAATCTGCTCAGCCTGCTCAGCATGGAGCGCAAAGACGGCATCGAGCCGACGAACCGCACTTACGATGCGATCGCGCTCGAGCGCATGCGAACGAAGCTGGCGCAGATCGGTCGAATGGCACACGGCAACAACCGGCACGCCCCGGACGCACTCGCGCGCCAATGCGGTCACCAGATACAGGTGATGGCAGAGCACCAGATCGGGCCGAAACTCAGCCACCGCCCGATCGATTGCAGCAGCAAATGCCCGCTCAAATGCCTTGAGCATCGAAGGCGTCAGGTCACGATAGCGTGTAGAGGGATAGGGCATGACATCGGACATACCGCAGATGGGAAACGGCAGCTCGGGCGACTCGAACGGTACGGCAAACACGGCAGCACGCCGGTCCAGCTCGCCTTGGGTATCACCCGGTGCCGCGCCGCAAAGCACGGCGGCGCGATGCCCCGTCTCGATCTGTTCGCGCACGAGCGCGGCAAGGTAGGTGCCGCTGCCGGTGCTATCTGGTTTTTGTGCCGAGATATTGAGGATGCGCATGTCGCGGTACACCCCTAGGCCAAGGCGGCGGCGCGGACAGCCGCGCCGATGGCACCGGCAAAGCGGGCCTGGGGCGAGGTGGTCACCGGCGACCCCAGCAGCTCGCCCAACCGCTCCACCACGAAGGCGTTCTCGCACAGGCCACCGGTCAGGTAGTACGGGGCGCCCGCGGCCTGCCCGGCCATGGTCGCCACGCGCGAGACCACGCTGTCGATCACGCCACGTGCAATGTTCTCGCGCGGCTCACCGCGACCGATCAGGCTGATGACCTCGCTTTCGGCAAACACCGTGCACATGCTGCTGATCTTGGTGGGCTCACCGGAACGCGCAAGGTCGGCCATCTGCTGTTGGGAAATACCCAGACGGTCGGCCATGATCTCCAAAAAGCGCCCCGTACCGGCAGCGCACTTGTCGTTCATGGCGAACTTGGCCACGCGGCCACTTTTAAGCTGAATGACCTTGGTGTCCTGGCCGCCCACGTCAATCACCGTGCCGTGATCGCCAAACAGGCGCACGGCACCGGTGCCGTGGCAGGTGATCTCGGTCACGACCTTGTGCGCATAGGGCACGGCGACACGGCCGTAGCCGGTCGCGATCACGCGCACGTCGTCGGCAGCCACGTCATAGTCGGCTGAAGCGAGCTCGCCGCGCAAGCGCTCGGCCGCATCGACCGACGAATACCCCGTCGGCATGACGCAGGTCCACGCAATGGCGCCGTCCGTCTCCACCACTGCAGCCTTCGCGGCCGTCGAGCCTATGTCGATACCAATGCCAACCACGGCATCCTCCTTCTATGCGGCAAAGCAACTATCCCTTTGCCGCATTTGTCCTACAGGGTTTCGATGAAGGCGGCGATGCGCGTCTCGATCTGGCCCATGTCACCGTTGCTGTAGTCGGTCTCGATCTTCATATACGGAATACCCGCACCCTCGACGGCCTCCTGCATGCGCGCGCTCTCAACGTTGAAGGTGTGGCAGGCCTGTAGCACACTCTCTACCACGCCATCGACATGGTACTTCTCGCACATGGTCAGTGTGTTCTCCATGCGGCCGTCGTTAGGCGTCATGACCGAGCAGTTGATATCCAGGTAGCGGTCGGCGATGGCGCGCAGAATGTCGGGCGCGTCCGGGTCGATCATCATAGCCGCCGTGCGCTCACCCGAGCAGTCGTCCATGCACACGACCACGCCGCCGTTGGACTCGATGGTGCGGCCGATCTTGTTGATCACACCGCCCACCGGGCAACCGGTGATCAGAATGCGCTTGGCGTCCGCCGCAACCGGGCGCTCGCCCGCGTCGTAGGCCTCGCGCAGCTTGGCGACCTTTTGCTCCAGCTGCTGCGTATAGGCCTCGATATCAAAGCTGAACGTACCGGCAAACATAGTGCTCATCAGGTCGATGCCGCTCATGGCCGCCGGCTGGTTGGCCTGCAGCGCAAACATCTCGAGCTGGGCCGCACGCAAGCGGTTGCGACGACGGACGGCAGCACGCAGGTCATCGTCGGTAATCGTGATGCCGTAGAAGCCCTCGAGCTCCTCCTTGAGCAGGCGGCACTCCTCGTACCAGCCTTCACGCTCGTAGGCGCGATCGCGACCCTGCGGAAGATGCAGAATGTGCGTGCGCTTGAGCTCGTTGAGTAGCTCGTACATCTTCTTCTTGCCGTCGCAGGTGGTCTCGCCGATGATCATGTCGCTAAAGTACGTAAACGGGCACTTTTGCGAATAGGCAAAACCATACGTAGACTTGATGAGCGGGCACAGGTTTGCCGGCAGCACCTTCTCGGCCTCGGGAATCACCTCGTCGGACGTGCCGCACAGCGCCACGCTCGCAGCCCCCGCGGCATCGATAATCTCGAGCGGCGTGTAGCTGCACAGAAAACCGACCAGGCGATTACCCGCCTGCTTATAATCCTTGACGCGAATAAACGCCGCCTTGCGTTGCTCGTTGAACTCCTCAAACGTGGACGGCAACGGCTGCTCAATATTTTCCGACATATAACTCCTTAACAAACCTTTTAACCAACCAAGGAAACGGCTTTCCCAGGTGCCCGAGGTTGCCGTGAAAGAGGAGCGCCGCGTACTTTGGTATGCAAGCGATGGTTTGAACGGCAAGATCGGGTGCTTGGGGAAGCCGCTGGACCGGATAGCCCTAAATGGTTTCCAAGAAAGCCTCAATCCTGGTTTGCAGTTGGCCTGCGTCCTCGCCGGCGTAGTCGGTCGTGATGTGCATAAACGGAATGCCGGCCTCCTCGGCGGCCTTCTCCACGGCAAACGACTCCATCTCGTAGAGCGTGCAGAACTGCAGGGCCACGTCGACGATACCGTCGGCATGCAGGTCCTTGGCCATCTGGACAATGTCCTTCATACGCTGGTCGTTGGGCGTAAAGACGGCGCAGTTGATCTTAAAGTAGCGCTCGGCGATGGCGTCGAGCATCTCGTCGACCGTCTCGCCGGACTCGTCGACCAGGTCCTTGTAGTAGCGCGAGCCCGTGCAGGACTCCTCGCCCACCACGACGCCACCGGCCTTCTCGATCAGGTTGAACAGCTTCCAGTTGGGCACGGCCATGGGCGTACCGGTGTACAGGATGCGCTTGGTGCCCTTGGGCGCCACGCCCTCGCCGGCTTCAACGCGCTGCTCGCACTCGGCGGCCATGTCGTTGATGGCTCCGGTCAGACGCGGCGTGTCGTCCATAAAGGCAGCCTGAACGGTCAGCAGGCTGTCGAGACCGCTGATGGGCGCAGGGTCGGCAGCGCGCGTGGCAGCGAGGCGCTGCAGGGCGCGGCGCTTCTCATTGACGGAGTGGATGGCGACCTTCAGACGCTCAGGCGTAATCGTGACGCCGCACTCTTCCTCGATCTTGGCGGCGAGTTTCTTGACCTCGGCCTTCCAGGTCACGAGCGTCGACTCGTCGTGCACGTTGGGAATATCCATGACGTACATGTTCTTTTGCGTGGCAAAGAACTCGTAGGCCTTCTTCTTGCCATCGCAGGTGTTCTCGCCCACCACCAAGTCACTCGACTCAATGTAGGGGCAGACCTCGCCCAGCTTAAAGCCGGCAAAGCTCTTGATGAGCGGGCAGGTGTTGCGCGGCAGGTGCTCCTCGACCTTGTCGGTTGCCCAGTCGGCACCCGAGCACAGGCCCACGGGAATGCCGTCACAGGCAAGCACGATCTCCTCGGGTACGTACACGCAGAACGAGCCCACGATCTTGGTGGCCTCGCCGGCCTCCTTCTTGTCGAGCATCTCCTTAATGCGGCCGCTATGGATGTTGGTGGCCACAAAGTCCAGGTAGGACGTGGACTTGGGGCGATTATTCTGCGTCAGGAACATATCGCCGTACATCTGGCCCACGGCGCCCAGCAGCATGTCGTGGTCGGCAAGATTCATGCCGAGGCTCTCCCACATCGGATGGAAATCGAATTCTTCAGCCATGATGGTTCCCCTCTCGAACCAAAAATGAATAGCTACGGTATTGCTGCACGGTGGGTGGCGAAAACCCAGCCGCGCCTAAACCCGGAATTTTGGGGAACCTGCTTTGCGGTCGATTATTTAGCTGTGCGTCGTCTCTCCCGGAGCCGTGAACATACCTGCTCATATGCGGCTCCGAGCCATATACAGGGCGCGCGCGGCAACGCGACGCGAATATGTCTTCTGCGGCATCAGCGCGCCCTCCTTTTCTCGTCGAAGGTAACTATATCAACGGTTGTCGTCCAGACGAACACCGCCGACATGCGTACGACAGCGTCGGGATGCGAGCGTCTCACTATCTGATAATTAATTATCAGAATGATAAGGTTTAGTCATGTAGAAATCGGCGAACGGCGAAGTGAAAACAAAGCAGTCGAGGACTACCTCCTCGACCGCATCGCACCCGCATTATCGGCAAACGAGATGAATCCTGCTTGCATCAAAATGCATGCGCAGAGTCTCACCCGCCTGCGGCAGCTCTTCCACGGGTACACTCACCTTATTCACCTTCCACTGCAGACGCGTGGGCGCATCGGCCCGCGGCACATCCAACAGCACCAGGCGTTCAAAACGCGAATCGCTCACGCGCGCCACGTGCAGGTCGTAGCTGTTGCGGCCCCGCTCGGCACGGTTGTCCACATGGAAGTAGCTCGCACGAATGCCCAGGTACGCCACGTTATTGGGAACCTCACGGCCCACGTTGAAGGTCATGCCCCAGTCCAGGGCTTCAACTTCCTGAAGCCCGATCTTGCGCGCGCGGCTCGTATTCTTGCAGCCCGTCAGGCGCAGCGCAGCCAAGGTTTGCGGCCGGCGAACCACGTCCTCGACGGAGCCGATCTCCTCCACATGCCCGTTATGCATCACGCAAATGCGCTCGCACAGGCGGCATGCCTCGTCAATATCGTGGCTCACGTAGAGCACGGTACGGTTGCACACATCGAACAGGTCGAGCATGTTCTGCTCAAGCGCGCTCTTAAGATAGGAGTCGAGCGCGCTCATGGGCTCGTCGAACATAAAGATGCCCGGGTGCGCCGCCACCATGCGCGCGAGCGCCACGCGCTGCTGCTGGCCGCCCGAGAGGCGCGCGGGATAGCGGTCGGCGAAATCAGCCAGACCGAAAATGCCCAGATAGCGCTCGGCGAGCTTTTTGCGTGCGGCGGCGTCGCCCACGTCCTTTACACCGGCACATACGTTATCGGCCACCGTCATGTTGGGAAAGAGCTGATAGTTTTGGAACAGCAAGGCGCATTTGCGCTCTTGGGGCGACAGGTTAATGCCTGCCGACGAGTCAAAAAAGGTCACGCCGTTGACGACGATCTTGCCCTCGTCGGGCGTCTCCACGCCGGCAATGCAGCGCAGCGTACAGCTCTTACCACAACCCGAGGCGCCCAGCAGCGCCACGCGCTCCTCGCCGGCCTCAAGCTGCATGTCGAGAGTGAACCCCGGATAGCGCTTTTTGATATCCAGAACAAGCGACATGGCTTATCGACCTCCCTTTGCGACCGTGTCATCGCGCATAAGCTCGGCCAACGCCTCGCGATCGATACGCAGTGCATCGCCGCCGACTGGGGCGAGCGAATCGGTCTGGCCGCCCAGCTGCTTGGCCTGCTTGCGCTCCACGCGGGACAGGCCGCGCTCGCGGTACTTTTGCGAATGCGCCGTGTACATATTGATGAACAGAATGACCAGGAAACTGAACACGATCACGACGGCGACCCAAAAGAGGGCCACCGAGGTGTTGCCGCCCATCCACTCAAAGTAGATGGCGATGGGAATGGTCTGCGTAATACCGGCGTAGTTTCCCGCAAAGAACAGGGTGCAGCCAAACTCGCCCATCGCACGGGCAAAGGCGAGGACCGTGCCGGCGGCAATCGAGGGCCAGCCAAGCGGCATCATAAGCTTGGCAAAGATGCGACGCTCGGACCATCCCAGGGTTCGCGCGGCGTCGAGCATCTGCGTATCGAGGCTCTCGAAGGCACCGAGCGCCGTACGGTAGACCAGGGGAAACGACACCACCACGGCAGATATCACCGCTGCCGGCCAGGTAAAGACGATTGAGACACCATGCGCGATCAGCCACTGGCCAACCCCGGTCGAGCGGCCAAACAGCATAAGCAGCAAAAAGCCACACACCGTAGGCGGCAGCACCATAGGGATGGTAAAGACCGAGTCGAGCAAGCCCTTGATGCGACTCGAGGTACCCATAGTCTTCCACGCTGCAAACAGGCCCAGTGCAAACGCGATCACCAGGGCAAGACCGCTCGTTTTGATGGAAACCCAAAACGGTCGGTAGTCGATGCCGCCCAAAAAGGAGGCCAGAGAGGTCAAGGGGCCCTGCTCATCCCGCAACACGACAGACGATGCTTCTACCATTTGAGCGCTATCAAGCCAACGCGCGCCGCCCTTGGCATCACCCGAGGCTGATGCAATCACCACATAGCGGTCCTCATCCGCACCGCGCTCGTCAAAGCCATAGGTATACCCGCCGGTCTCAAACGTTGTTTCCGCCGTAACATACCAAGGAAGATCCACGTCCCCTAGCTGCGCACCTCCCATGCAGTTTGCGCTGTCGAGCTTACAAACGAGGGCCTTGAGACCCGATACGCACTCGTTATCCTGCGGATCCAATCCATACTTCTCGACCGCCTTGGGCGATATCCACACCACAACGCGATCGGCAGCAGGCGCCACCACAAGGTCCACGTCCTCGTCAACGGGAAAACGGTAGCCCTCAGGCTGGCCCTCCATGGCACGAGCGGTCCCCTTGGCCAACCGCTCAAAACCCTCGATCCCATAGGAAAGCCCGTGAGCGGTCGCAGCAACCTGGGCCCCGTCCTCAACGTCCCCAGCAAACGCAAATCCCGGCACCCAGCAAAGCGCGAAGGTCAAAGCACAGGCGACAAGCATGCGGAATCTATTAAGCACGAAAAGCTCCAAGCAAATACAAGGACGGAGTGAAACACAAAACGATGGAATTATCGCGCCAAGCCGCACTACGCGGAAAGCTCAAAGCCGTACTTCGCCCAAATCTTCTGAGCCTTCTTGTTGGACAGGCAGAAGTCGATAAACGCCTTGGCCTCGTCGGCATGCTCGGAGCTATCGGCAACGGCGCCCGGGTACACGATGGGTTTGTGCGAGTCCTCGGGACACACGAAGGCCTCCTCGATACCGTCGTAGCGGAAGATATCGGAGCTGTAGACAAAACCCGCCACGCAGTCGCCTGTAGAGACGTAAGACGCAGCGGTGCCGACCTTGTCGGCCAGGGCTACCTTGTCGGCGAGCTCGGGCGCGTACTCGCCGTCGTCGCCCTCGGTACCGGTATAGAGGCCCACGGAAGCCAGCGCCTGGTTGGCGTACTTGCCGGCGGGGACGGTCTTGGCGTCGCCGATGGCAATCTTACCGTCCAGATTCGCGACGTCGGCGATGGCCTCGACCTTGGTGTCGGAGCCCTCGGCGCGAATGATCACGAGGTCGTTGACGAACATATCCTCACGGGTGTCGGTGTCGACGAGCTCAGCGGTCTCAGCGTCATCCATGGTGCCCTTGGAGGCCGTGATGAGCACGTCGACGGCGGCACCGGCGCGCATCTGCTCGACAAGGTCGCCAGACGCCTTAAACTGCGTGTCGGCAAACGTGGTGCCGGTCTGCTCGGTGTAGAGCTCCTGAACCTCGGGCAGAGCTTTCTCGAGCGAGTTAGCGGCAAAGACCTGCAGCTCGACAGCCTTCTTCTTAGAGGAAGACTTGACGGAGCCGGCATCGGAACCAGCGGGCTCGGACGTCTTGTTGCCCGAGCAGCCGGCAAGGCCAAGGCCGGCGGCAGCGGCAGCAGAAAGCGAGACAAAACCGCGGCGTGAAACCATATCGAACATATTCAACCCTTTCGGACCTTGTGCCCGGGTACCCCACCGCGGGCTTTAATCTGCAATCAGATTATACTTCTGCGAGAATAATGATAGTGAGAAATTATTCTCGTCAGAGAATATAGTTTCGAGTTACCGTGCACCTCGGCGTCGCTTCGGCGGAAAACAAAAGCGGAGCAGCCGTTCAGGTCGCCCCGCCGCAGGTAAACCACCTAGTTGGTATGTCCGCCGCCCGCTGTCATCTGAGCCGCATGCTCCAGCTGGTCCGCTATGGCCTCCCAGCTTTCGCGGGCCGCTTTCGTGGATCCCGGAAAGTTGATGACAAGCGTATGCCCACGCTGCATGCACACGGCGCGCGAGAGCATAGCGCGGCGCGTCTTGGTCATGGAGTACGCACGGATTGCCTCTGCAATACCCGGCACATCGCGGTCGCAGACGGCACGCGTCGCCTCGGGCGTCACGTCGCGCATCGAAAGTCCCGTGCCGCCACAGGTGAGGACGACGTTGGCGTGGCACTCATCGGCAGCTTCCACAATGGCATCACCGATCTCGCTGGCGTCGTCGCGCACGACCACATGCGAGGCGACCGTCCAGCCCTGCGCCTCGATAAGTTCCTCGAGTGCGGCTCCAGCCTCGTCCTGAGCAAGATCGCGCGTATCCGAGCACGTCACGATCGAAATCTTCAACTCCATAGTCTTCCTCCTACAACACCGTGCCCTCGGGCAGGTCGACACGCACGACATCCACGACGTCGCCCGCCTTGAGCTCGCACGGTCCTTCGTCAATACGCAGCAGGCAGTTGGACCGCTGCATCGTGCCGAGCAGCGCCGAATTCTGCGTCTTGGCCTCGGTCACCAACAGCTCACTGGTCTCGGGGTCGCGCAAAACCGTGGCGCGATCGAAGAAGCGTCGGTCCTGGCGCTTTTTCACACCGTGAGTAAGAGCCGCTCGCTGCACGGGGCGCGCCCCCTCGGCAAAGCCACGCATTTTGCGAATTGCCGGACGGGCGAGCATCTCAAAGCCCACGTACGCCGCGGCCGGATTGCCTGAAAGCCCCAGGTAGGGCTTACCCCCGAGCAAGCCAAACGTGATGGCCTTGCCCGGACGCATCGAGATGCGGTCAAACAGCACCTCGCCCTCGCGCCGGACGAGCGCTGTCACGAAATCGTAATCGCCCGCCGAGGCACCGCCGCTCGTAATGACAAAATCGCACTCCTGCACGGCACGATGCACCAACTCGGCAATCGCCTGCTCATCGTCGGGCGCGATGCCGTAGAAAACGGGCTCGGCGCCGGCATCGAGTGCCTCGGCCATCAGCGCCGAGGAGTTGGAATCGCGAATCTGACCGCGCGCCGGTACCTTACTCGGTGCGACCAGTTCCGTGCCCAACGAGATGATGCCCACACGTGGGGCAGCGTGCACCTTCACGCTCGCGTATCCGGCGCTTGCCAGCAAGCCGGCGCCCGCCGGAGCCACGACCTCGCCGGCATGCATCACAACATCGCCGGCATGGGCCTCCTCGGCGGCAGAGCGAACGTTCTCCCCTACCTTGGCAGGCGCCGAGAAGCGAACGTGCGAGCCCTCGTTGCCGTCGCCATCGAGTACGTCGACGATCTCGTACTTCACCACGGCATCGGCACCTTCGGGCACCGGCGCGCCCGTCATGATGCGGACGGTCTCGCCCGTGCCGATTGTGCCCTCAAAGACATGGCCCGCGGCCTCGTGTCCGATAACGTCGAGCGTCACCGGCGCCTCGCCAGATGCCTGTGCCAAGTCCGCCGAGCGCACGGCATATCCGTCCATAGCGCTGTTGGCAAACGGCGAGATATCGATATCGGCCACCGCGTCCTCGGCCAAGGGAAGGCCGGCGGCCTGCCACACGGGTATCTCGACGAGATCGGTCGGAGCAACGTGCGACAGGATAATCGACTGTGCGTCATTCAACGGAATGAGTTTCTCTGCCATATGCACCTCTTAATGTCACGGCGCACAACAGGGGCGCCGATTCTTTATGCTTTTCTCAGTATAATCCCCCGACGCACGACCGCGACTCAGCCTGTACCAGTAAATACACCTGTCGGCCGCAAGCCGCGAAACAGAATGGAAACCAACCCACCGGCTCGTCGCGTTTGCCGCGTTTTATAATGCTTGCGTTGCAACCTAAAAGAGGAACGTATGGCTCATAACGACAAACCCGAAAGCGCAAACGAAACGCAGAATCATTCCCAGCCGCTCGACGATGGCGGCTTTTTCTCCCTGAACGACGTCATCACGGCAGGCAGGCATCAACTTACCCGCTCCGAGCATCTCTTGGCTGCCGACACGCGCCGCAACGCCCGCAACCTACTCGCGAGCGCCAAGTTGCTCGCGCTCGTCGTCATTGTCTCGCTCGCCATGGGCGTTGCCGCTTGGGCGTTTTTGGCCTCGCTGAATATCGCCACCGACTATCGCGAGCACCATGCGTGGATTTACGCACTGCTTCCCGTTGTGGGCGTTGCCACCGCATGGGTGTACAAAAACCACGGTCTTGCCGCCAAACGCGGTAACAACCTGGTCATCGACTCCGCTCTGGGCACACGCCTCATCCATATGCGCATGGCCGTCCTCACCTTCGTCTGCTCCACGCTCACGCACCTAACGGGCGGATCGGCCGGTCGCGAGGGAGCTGCGGTGCAGATTGGCGGCACCATCGCCAGCAACATCTCGAGCCTCGCCCACCTCAAAAAGCATGACCACCACGACCTCATGCTCGCGGGCATCTCGTCGGCCTTTGGCGCCGTATTCGGCTCACCCCTTGCCGGGGCTTTCTTTGGCATGGAGATGTGCTTTATCGGCAAGATCGACTACACCGCGGGCATCTACTGCCTGTTCGCCTCGTTTACCGGCTACTTTACATCGCTTGCCTTGGGAACCGAGTACGAGGCGAATGTTATCGCCAGCGTTCCCGCTATGACGCCCAAAACGGTCGTCATCGTTGTTATCAGCGCCATTATCTTCGGTCTGACGGCACGCCTCTTTGCCTGGTCGGTTCGAACCGTCAAGAGCCTGTACGGTCGCTTTATCACCAATTACCTCGTTCGCGCACTCATGGGCGCACTCGTGGTTTTGGCCGCCTATGCCCTCCTCGACGCCTGGAACTACGCCGGCCTTTCCACGTGGCTTTCCGGCGCCGGATTTGCCGGCAACACCACCCTGGCGGACGCAGCCATCAAGTTGGTCGTCACAGCGCTCACCCTGGGCGCTGGCTTCCAAGGCGGCGAGGTCACGCCCCTGTTTGGCATCGGTGCGGCACTCGGTGGCTGGATCGGTTGCCTTACCGGGCTCGACCCCAGTTTTCTGGCGGCTCTCGGCATGCTCGGTGTGTTCTGCGCCGGCCTCAACGTGCCCATCACCACCTGCATGATGGCCATCGACCTGTTCCACGGCACGGCCGCCGGGTTCTTTGTCATCGTGGCCTTTATCAGCTACCTAACCGGCGGACACCGCGGCGTGTACCCCGCCCAGCGCATCATCTCACCCAAGCGCCGTTCGCTTATTGTGGATGAGGGCGGTACGGTAGCGGATGCTATCGAGCGCCACAACGACCTGATAGAGTAGATGTAATAATCGCCGTGCAGCCACAATCGGGGACAATTCGACCCGAGCACGACCGCACTGCCATGTCTCACACCGGGAGTCGCCCCATGCACGCAACTGATTTTGGTCGCACCCTCATCATCGCCAATCCTGCCGCCCAGTCGGGCGCCGCGCATGAGGTTGCCGAGCGCCTGCAGCGCTTTTTGGACATGACCGCGCGCACATCCCAGTTTGACCTGGTGCTGACCGAGCGCATGGGACACGCCAAGGAGCTAGCCGCCCAGGCAACGGGCTATCGCACCGTTATCGCACTCGGCGGCGACGGCGTGATCCACGAAGTCGTCAACGGGCTTATGACGCAAAAGGAGGACGCCCGCCCCGCTCTTGCCATCCTACCTGTGGGCTCCGGCAACGATTTTGCCCAAACGCTCGGCATCGACGATTTCTCCGGCAAGGATTTTGGCGCGCTGCTCACCTGCGAGCTGCAGCGTCAGGACATCGGGCGCATTCGTTCATGGAACCCCGCAAGCGGCAGCGGCGAGGCGATCGTCGAGTACTACGACCAGACGCTTTCGGTCGGTATCGATGCCGCCATCGGCCTTGGCACCACCGAGCTGCGCAAAAAGACGGGCCTCGCCGGCGCTCCGCTCTACACTCTTTCGGGACTTGAGCAGTTTGGCCTGCGCTATCGCAACTACCCCATGACCGTCAGCTTTGACGGCGCGCCCGCCGAGCGCGTAAGGGCGATTATCATGGCGATTCAGCTGGGCCCCACCTATGGTTCGGGCTATCGCATCTGCCCCGACGCCGACCCGTGCGACGGCATACTCGACGTCTGCTACGCCTGCGGCCCCGTCCCTCGTGCGGTCGCGCTTCCCATGTTCCTTTCGGCCAAGGATGGCCACCATACCAAGCTGCCACCGGTTCGCATGCGCCGCTGTCGCCATGCCGAGCTTACCTTTGAGGAGCCCGACTACCCCATCCAGGCCGACGGGGAGCCCGTTGTCGCCTCGCGCATCGAGGTCGACGTCCTCGGCGGCGCCCTCCACGTCTGGCACCCCACCCACTAGCCACCCCTAAGTTGCGGTGAAATAGGGACTGTTTGCGGCTTTAGCTGCATAAACAGTCCCTATTTCACCGCAACTTACAAGGAGGCTATTCGTCGCTGCCCGGTTTGCGTCGGTTGGCCTTTTTAATGGCGTTGAAGCGTTTGTCGTTGAGCCTGCGCTGGCGAGAGCGTTGAGGCACCTTGGTCTTTACGCGTCGACGCGGTGGACGCCCGCGACGCTCAAGCTCTGCCCTCAGCTTACGCAAACAGCTCGCACGATTCTGGAACTGACTGCGGCTCTCACGCGCCGTCACGACAATCCCCGAAGGGATATGTTTCATGCGTACCGCCGAGTCCGTCGTGTTCACGCCCTGTCCGCCCGGACCCGTCGCGCGAAACACCTGCACCTCGCAATCGCGCGCCAACTCCTCGGCCGACATCTCGGCATAGCGCGCATACTCGCGCCATCCCATCTTATTCTCATCCATATCAACACCTCCCCTCATACAAAAAATGTGACAAAGGGACAGTCCCTTTGTCACATCGCATACCAATCGCTTGTGTTGCGCGCTTAGGCGAAGGTGATCTCGCCGTTCTCGCAGTCCATATCGGCGATACGCGCCAGGCTCTCAACGCGGAAGCCGCGGTTACGGAGCTTATCGCCGCCGCCCTGGAAGCCCTTCTCAACGGCGATGCCAATGCCGGCAACTTCGGCGCCCGCAGCCTCGCAGATCTTAATAAGGCCCTCAAGCGCGCAGCCGTTGGCCAGGAAGTCGTCGATAATCAGGACCTTGTCGCCCTCGGACAGGAAGCGCTTACCCACAATGACCGGGTACTCCTTCTGCTTGGTAAAGGAGTAGATGGTCGTGGCATACTGCTCGCCGTCGAGGTTGATGGACTGCGCCTTCTTGGCAAAGACCACCGGCACGCCGCCAAAATGCTGAGCCGCGATGCAAGCCATGCCAATGCCCGAAGCCTCAATCGTCAGGATCTTGTTGATCTCGACACCCTCGAACAGTCGGGCCCACTCGGCGCCCATGTGGTCGAACAGCTCAACGTCGCATTGGTGGTTGAGGAAGGCATCAACCTTAAGGACGTTACCGGCCTTTACGATGCCGTCATGGCGAATACGATCCTCAAGCTCCTGCATGGCGCAACCCCTTCTCGCGGCAACGATACCGCGCGATTAATAAACGTTGTTCGATAGTCTACCACGGACCGACCCCCGCCCGTCCCACAAGCCGCATCGCACCACAAACCAGTCTTTTTGGGACGGCGCGAATCGTGGCAGACAGCCTCCCAACACGCTAATGGCGGGCGCGCATCTTCACCAAACGCACCATGGCAAGCGCAAAGCCCACAGCGGCCACAGCCATCAACACATAGAACACCGAACGGAAACCAAACAGGAACACATCCGGACGTCCTGCAACAAAACTGGTCACGGCCTCGCCCATCGCCACGCTCATCTGTCCATACAGGATATTCGACGCCACCGTAATGCCGAGTGCCATACCCGCATAACGCGCCAGGCTACCCAGACTACCCGCAAAGCCAAGTGCCTCGCGCGGAGCCGAGCCCATGTACAGCGAGTTGTTGGGGCTCTGGAAAATCGACGTACCGCACGACATAAACGCGGCACAGCACACAATCACAGGGATGGAAGAGTGCTCGTCGAGCGTACTTACCGCAAAGAGCCCGCACACGTACACGCCCAGGCCGACCGCCGTGGGACCCTCGCAGCCAACACGGTCCGAAACCGCACCCGAAAGCGGGCCGATAAAGGCATTCACCATCGGCAGCGCCAAAAACAGCAATCCGGAAATGTCGGAACCAAAGCCGTGGGCGTCCTGAAAATAGAACGGCAGGATAAACTCGGATGCGCCAATACCAACGAACACGATGAGCATGCAGGCAAGGTTGATGGTAAAGGCCGAATTTGCAAAGCAGCGACGAGTGGCCTCGGCAAGGGACATGGGACGGTCGCCGGCCTCCGGCTTAACATGCGGCAACGTGTAGAGCCCCACGATAAACGAGATGACGCCAATGGGCAGGTTGATGAGGAAGATGCTCTCCCAGGGAAAGCTTGCCACCAGCATGCCACCGAGCACGGGGCCACACATCATGCCGAGGGCCACGAAGGTCGCGAGAATACCCATGGCACGGCCTCGTTCGCGCGCCGGAAACGACTCGGTGATGATACCCATGTTGTTGGCCATGGCCGCCGCGCAACCGACACCCTGAACAATGCGTGCCAGGATAAGAACCTCGAGCGAGGACGAAAGGTCGCACAGCAGCGAACCGACCGAAAAGACGATGACGCCCAGCTGGAACACATTCACCTTGCCGCGCACGTCGCCCAGACGGCCAAACGGCAACATAGCCACGCATGTCGCAAGCAGATACACCGAGCTTACCAGCTGAATGCGATCGAGGCCCACGCCCAGCTCCTTTTGCATCACGGGCAGCGCCACGGTCACGACGGTCGAATCCAGACACACCATAAACGTCATGATGAGCACGGTAAACAGAATCGCCCACTTGTTCTTGCCATGGGTGTCGCCCTCTAGGGCAATGTGCTCGCGGCGCAGCTGCTCTGCAGTTTTCTCCATATCCATCCTTTCGAGTGGCCCAACGCAAAAAAAACGGGGCCCAATCGCATGCAAACAGCCGCAATTGGGGTCCCGCCTACGGAATCGGAACGAAAGGTCGCCGAAGCTTTCTGCCAGCATCGGCGCCTCGCACGAACGCTAGCCTAGCACTGCTCGAGCGCCTGCTCAAGGTCGGCAATCAGATCGGCCGTATCCTCGAGGCCGCACGACAGGCGCACCATGTCGGCAGAAATGCCACAGGCGATGAGCTCCTCATCGTTCATCTGGCGATGCGTGGCATTAGCGGGATGCAAGCAGCAGGTACGCGCATCGGCCACGTGCGTGGCGATCTGGGCGAGCTTAAGGCTCTTCATAAAGGTCTCGGCCGCCGCGCGACCACCGTTAAAGCCAAAGCTCACAACACCGCAGGTACCGTTGGGCATGTACTTCTGAGCCATGTCGTAGTACTTGTCGCCCTCCAGGCCCGGATAGCTCACGAAGCGCACCTTGGGATGGCTCTGCAGGAACTTGGCAACGGCCAGGCCGTTCTCGCAATGACGCGGCATGCGCACGTGCAGGCTCTCGAGCGAGCTGTTCAGGAAGAAGGCCGCCTGCGGGTTCTGCATGGGGCCGAGGTCGCGCATGAGCTGAGCGGTTGCCTTGGTAATGAAGGCGCCCTCACGACCGAACTTCTCGGCATAGGTCACGCCGTGATAGCTCTCATCGGGCGTGGTAAGACCCGGGAACTTGTCCGCATGGGCCATCCAGTCAAACTGGCCGTGGTCGACGATCACACCGCCCAGGTAGGCAGCATGTCCATCCATGTACTTGGTGGTGGAGTGCGTGACGATGTCGGCGCCCCACTCAAAGGGACGGCACATCACGGGTGTCGGGAAGGTGTTGTCGACCATCAGCGGTACACCGTGATCATGCGCGGCCTTGGCAAAGCGCTCAATATCGAGCACGGCAAGGGCGGGGTTTGCGATCGTCTCGCCAAAGACGAGCTTGGTATTGGGCTCAAAGGCTGCCTCGAGCTCCTCATCGGTGCAGTCGGGGGCGACGAACGTGCAGGTCACGCCCATGCGGCCCATGGTGTGGGCGAGCAGGTTATACGTACCGCCGTAAATAGCAGAGCTCGCGACCACATGATCGCCGGCACCGGCCACGTTAAAGATCGCGAGGAAATTCGCCGCCATGCCCGAGCTCGTGAGCATCGCAGCGGTGCCGCCCTCCATCTCGCAGATCTTGGCGGCAACGAGATCGCACGTGGGGTTCTGCAAACGGCTGTAGAAGTAGCCCGACTCCTCTAGGTCAAACAGCTTGCCCATGTGCTCGGACGTGTCGTACTTCCACGTGGTGGACTGGTAGATGGGCACCTGGCGCGGCTCGGCATCTCCCGGGTGATAGCCGCCCTGAACACATGTAGTACCGATGGTCTGCTCGCTCATATCTAGCTCCCTTGCCTGGGTTTTAGTTTTATTCGGTTCACGATACCGCTACCCTGTACCCCTCTCAACCCATCCCCAAGGTAGGTTAAGGGACAAATTGATCAGGGGTATTTATCTCAAGCCTTGGGCATTTGCTCGATAGATAAAAATGAGGCATACATGAAGCTCTCGATGATTACATGCCCCGTCACGGGTACCATAGGCGGGTACACCGTGACCAAGGAGACAACGATGAAGCAAATCGATACGGCCCAGCTCGACATCACCGCCTGTCAGGTTCAAGCTGCCGAATATCACGCCCGTGGCTTCAACTGCGCACAGGCCGTCGCCTGCACGCTCGCGCCCGCCGTCGGGCTCGACCCCCAGACCGCCTTTACCCTCACCGAGGGCTTTGGCGCCGGCATGGGTGGCATGACCGAGACCTGCGGCGCCATCTCGGGCGCCGTGGCCATCATGGGCTTCGTGATGAGCGACGGCATGGAAAACCCCAAGACTAAGGGCCAGACCTACAAGCTGTCGCGCGAAATCGCCAAGCGTTTTGGCGAGAAGAACACGACGACCATCTGCGGCACGCTCAAAGGCATCGGATCGGACAAGGGTCCGCTCCGCAGCTGTCCCGGCTGCATCGACGATGCCGTCGAGATCGCCTGCGATGTGCTAAAGCAGCTCGCCGAGTAAACGGCAGCAACAGAAAAACGACGGCCGTCGCGCTTGGAATCCATCCAAAAGCACGCCGGCCGTCGTCGTTAGAACTCGGCAAACTCGGGAGCACCGACCTCAATCTCCTCGCGCCCCGCCATAAGCTCGCGCATCTTAGCGCAAAATGGCTCCTGCTCCCCCGCCTTAAACACCAAATGAAGTGTCACGGCATCCGCGTAATCGGTATCCGAAACCTTGGCACCCGAATCCTGCGCCAAACGAAGTACCTGCTCGTACTGCGGATAGGCCACATGCACGTCAACCGGCACGACGCTTGTCATCTCAACGATCTGCCCGGCCTCCTGAGCCGCGGCCACCGCTGCCTGCGTCGCCGCGGTATAGGCGCGTACCAAGCCACCAGGCCCCAACAGCGTGCCACCAAAATAGCGCGTCACTACGCAGCAAACATTTTTGAGCTCCGCGCCGCGCAACACCTCGAGCGTCGGCATACCGCTTGTGCGGCTCGGCTCACCATCATCGCTCTGGCGTTCGCGTCCATCGACCAAAATCCACGCGGGAACATTGTGCCGAGCGTTGTAATGACGCTTGCGAACCATCTCGATAAAGGCATTCGCCTCATCCTCGGACTCAATATGGACCAGCTGGGCAATAAACCGGCTCTTGCGGTCCACAAACTCGCCCGAAGCCTCAATATTCGATTGCAGAGTAAAATAGCTGTCCAACAAAGCCCCTCAACAACAAGCAAAGCAACAAACAGCCTCAATAATAAGGCAAAGCCCGTACCGTTAGCCCCAGTAAATAGAACGGCAACGTCAATGACCAGGCAAAGACAGCGAGACGGCGTCAGCTGAGTCGATTTGGCCCGAAAGAGGAGGGAGCACGCCTTATGGCGGCGACCGACGAATGAGCGCCAAATCGGCCAGCTGACGCCGTCGAAGGCGAGAACCCGTCAGCGCGAGCAAGGTGCCTTGAAAGACGAGGGCATTGACCTTATGGTCATGCCCGAAGGCTTGAAAGGCAGATTGCCGCGCTGACGGGTTCGCAGCGTCAACAAAGTGCCAAGTGGGCCTATAAGCCGGGTTCTGTCGTGAACGGTCATTTATCTTGTCTGCACGTTACCGTGCAGCTCCACGCACGCTACCCGAACGCGGACCGGGCCGGCCCATAGCGTTCCTATTCGCGCTTGCTCCGGATGGGGCTTGCCAAGCCGCCGTGTTGCCACGACGCTGGTGGTCTCTTACACCACCGTTTCAGCTTTTCCCTTTACGCCTTGCGGCGCAGGTGGGAGTCTTCTTTTCTGCGGCGCTTTCCGTCGGATCACTCCGCCCGGCCGTTAGCCGGCATCCCGCCCTCTGGAGCCCGGACTTTCCTCACGCGTGCTGCAAGTAGCACATCGCGCGACCGTCTGGCCCACTCAGCAGTGTAAAAGTGTAGCACACCGTTGCCGCAGGCAATGGCACAACGCAAGCGTTCGACACGATAAACCAAGAACCACACCATGCAGTACAATAAGGTTGTCGATGGGCAATGTCGTCAGTCGAGACGCGACCGCGCTCCGCACCCCTCCGTCTACTCGGTGCGTTCCCGCCTCCTCCCCGAGGCGGGATGTCGGCATTTTTTCATGCACCGACAACCAAATAGCTTGTGGATAGCATGGGCAGCATCATGCATCTCGGCACCAAATGCAAAAAGGGACCCGTCCATTGCGGACGGATCCCTTAAACAAGTGATCGTCAAACCGATTTACTCGGCGTCGGTCTCCTCGTCCTTCTTCTCGGAAGGCAGCGGGGTAACCTCGATCTCGACGCCCAGAGTCTCAGCAGCAGACTTCATGGACAGGGAGATACGACGACGGTCGAGGTCGATCTCCATGACCTTGACCTGAACCTTGTCGCCCACGTGGGTGACCTGAGAAGGCTGATCGACGTGCTTGTTGGCCATCTCGGAGATGTGCACCAGGCCCTCGATGCCCTCGCCCAGATCGACGAAAGCGCCGAACGGGACAAGCTTGGTCACAGTGCCCTCGACGATAGCGCCGACGGGGTACTTCTTGACCAGTGCGCGCCACGGATCCTCGGTGGTCTGCTTGAGACCCAGGGAGATGCGCTCGCGGTTGAGATCGACGTCGAGAACCTCGACCTCGACCTCCTGGCCGACCTTGACAACCTCGGAAGGATGGTTGACGTGGTTCCAAGAGAGCTCGGAGATGTGGATGAGGCCGTCGATACCGCCGAGGTCGACGAAGGCGCCGAAGTCGACGATGGAGGAAACGGTGCCCTGGAGACGCATACCAGACTTGAGCTTGGACAGGATCTCGGAGCGCTCGGCCTTACGGGACTCCTCGAGCACGACGCGACGGGAGAGGACGACGTTGTTGCGGTTGCGGTCCATCTCGATGACGCGGGCCTCAATGCGGGTGCCCATGTAGGAGGTGAGGTCCTTGACACGACGGAGGTCGACGAGGGAAGCGGGCAGGAAGCCACGCAGGCCGATGTCGAGGATCAGGCCGCCCTTGACAACCTCGATAACCTCGCCCTCGACGTTCTCGCCGGAGTTGAACTTCTCCTCGATGCGGTTCCAAGCACGCTCGTACTCGGCACGCTTCTTGGACAGGACCAGACGACCGTCCTTGTCCTCCTTCTGGAGAACCAGAGCCTCGATGGGATCACCGAGTGCAACGATGTCTGCAGGGTTAGCGTCCTTGCGGATGGACAGCTCGCGGACCGGGATAACGCCCTCGGACTTGAATCCGATGTCAACGAGCACCTCGTCATGCTCGATCTTAACGACAGTGCCGTTAACGAGATCGCCCTCATCAAAGTCGGTAATCGTACCGTCGATGAGGTTGTTCATCTCCTCCTCGTTGACATCGTCAAGAGAGAAAATGGACGAGTTCTGAATCTCACTCAAAGGTGGACCCCTTTCGAACTACGGGGCCCCGATTGCTAGGACCTACAGAAGGGTGCGACAAGCACACAACGTTTAGGAACACTCGGGAGCCGACAGATACTAATGTGACGCTTATGCAATCACGTTCGTATAGGTTACGGGGAAATGAGTTCGATTTCAAGCGTGAACTGCGATTTTTTACTCGTGTGGAGACTTTTTCGTAATCTTATGAACACACGTCTCCGCAACTTGACGATAACCAGCCAGGCAATTGGCTTTGGGGTAAAGTATCCGGAGCCAACGACTCTAGATCAAATCTACGAGAAAGGTGCCCGCGTGCTCAAAGCAGTCGTTTTCGATATGGACGAAACGCTTCTTAGCATCAACCTCAACGCGTTCATCCTTCGCTATTTTAAGGATGTCTCTTCGATGCTCGCGGATATCGGGCGCCGCAGCCGCGGTGGCACGATGGCACGCCTCGGCACCATCCTGGTCGACCTCAACGCCAATCGCCGCAGCGGCACGGACAACCGCACCAATCTTGAGTTTTACCAAGAAGAGGTCGAGCGCCGATGCGGGATCCGCCTCTCCGATCCCCTCATCTACGAGGCGTTTACCTACTATGACCGCGAAGTTCTTCCGTACAAGAACGACGATGTCATTAACGCCCACGCCATGCCGGGCGCACACGCCGCGCTCCAGGCCGTACAGGACGCAGGGCTGCGTTGTGCGCTCTTTACCAACCCCAGCTTTCCCCAGGGGGCCATCGAGTGCCGCATGGGTTGGGGCGACCTGGCCGACGCTCCCTTTGAGCTCGTCACGCACATGGGAAACACCACCCGCTGCAAGCCCGATGCCACCTACTATCTAGAGCAGCTTCAGGTGATGGGGCTCGAGCCGCACGAGGTCCTTATGGTGGGCAACGATCCCAAGCGCGACTTCCCCAGTCCCGCCTGCGGCATTCAAACTGCCTATGTTGGCCAGGGCAAGCCCAGCCGAGCCACCTGGCGCGGAACCATGGAAGACTTCGCCCGCGACTTTAACGCCGTAGTAGAAGCCTTCTACGAACACCAAGTAGCCGACGAACTGTCTTAACAGACCTGGGTTTTGCCGATCATGATGTTGAGGATCTCGATGTCGGTGTCCTTCATGCCCACGCGGCCCACGTAGCCCATGCTGGCAATCGTCTGCTCGACGGTATCTTGGATCAGGCCCTCGCCGGCGCGGAAGCCGCGACCCTGCATGGCCATATCATGGCCCAGAATCGCCGCATCGACGGCAGCCGAGATCTTGGCGGCACAGCTCGCTTTGGCGCCGTCGCACACGATGCCGCCCACGTTACCGAGCGTGTTCGAGACCGTCGCGCCAATCTGCTCGCGCGTGCCACCGCACAGCCAGGTAATCGCGGCGCCGGCGCCGCACGCGGCGCAAATAGCACCGCAAAACGCCGAGAGCGCACCAATATAGCTCTTGATATGCACGGCGATAAGATCGGACAGCATCACGGCGCGCACCAGGCGCTCGTGGTCGCAACGCAGGTACTCGGCATACTCCATGACGGGCAACGCGCAGGTAATACCTTGATTGCCCGAGCCGCACACAATGGCGACCGGCAGCGCGCAACCGTTCATGCGGGCGTCGGACCCGGCGGCTGCACGGGCACGGGCACGGCAGGCGACGTCATCGGCACGAGCACCCAGCAGCGTACGACCCACCTCGGCGCCCCAAGCGTGCGCAAGGCCCTCGGCACTGATTGCGCCATTCAGCTCAATCTGACGCTCAACGGCAGCGCGGGCGTCCTCAATGTCACCGTACTCGATAAAGTCGATGATGGTCTCAATCGACATGGGCGTGTCGGCGTTATCTGCCGCCCGCTCAGCTACAACGCGCTCGGCGCAGGCGGCGCACTCCCCCGCCGACTTGCCGCATACCGGAATACCATCGAGCGTATGGCACGTGACATTGGTGTGGTGGTCGGTAATCTCGACGATCGCGGTATGGCCCCCGGCCGTCGCAGTCACCTTGATGTAGAGGTTGGGCACACCCTCGACAAGCGACACATCGCAGTAGTCGGCGTCGGCGAGGAGCTCGGCCACGCGAGCACGGTCTTCATCGTTAACGCTCTCGAGCACCTCGAGCGCGCTCTTGGCGTCGCCGCCCACGGCACCCAGCACGGCCGCGGCCTCAATACCGTGCATACCGCCCGAGTTGGGCACGGTCACGCTCTTAACGTTCTTGATGATGTTGCCCGAGCAGGCAACATCCATATGATCTGGTTCGCAACCGAGCGTCTGGCTCGCCAGCGCTGCTGCATAGGCAACGGCAATGGGCTCGGTACAGCCGAGCGCGCAGACAAGCTCGCGGTTCAAAACATCGCAAAACGCGGCATCACGGACGGAATCGGTAGGCATAGGTATCTCCTGCTTGCATAACGGGCTTGGCTCTCAAAAATAGTTAGCTCCTTTATTTGATAACAATGCATCAAAAACCGCAACCATGGTTCCGGCGGACGGCGCTCAAGCACAAACTGACAGCATTCATTCATGAGAAGCCGGTCTTGTTGCATGCTAAAGCGTTTGACCAAAAAACGCCCGAGCGTTTACGCAAAAGTCGCGCTATCATGCAGTCGAACGCGGTAAACACCTTTAGCATTTGCGCCGCACAGACCAGAGAGGAACCATCCATGAAGATCGGTATCGGTAACGACCACGCCGCCGTCGAGCTCAAGAACATCATCTCCGAGCACCTGAAGGAGCGCGGCTGCGAGGTCGTGAACTTTGGCACCGACACCTCCGAGAGCTTTGACTACCCCATCGCCGGCTACAAGGTGGGTAAGGCCGTTGCCAACGGCGACGTCGACCTGGGCATCCTCATCTGTGGCACCGGTGTCGGAATTAGCCTGGCTGCCAACAAGGTCGAGGGCGTGCGCGCCGTCGTGTGCTCCGAGCCCTTCAGCGCCAAGCTCTCCCGCATGCACAACAATACCAACGTGCTCGCCTTTGGCGCCCGCGTCGTGGGCTCCGAGCTCGCCAAGATGATTGTCGACGAGTGGCTCGACGCCGAGTTTGAGGGCGGTCGTCACGAGCGTCGCGTTAACCTCCTCAACGAGATCGACCACACGCGCGGCCTCAAGGTCGTCGACGAGGCCTAAACAACTCAGTGCCACAAGCTAACAGCAGGGGCCCGCTCGGAACTCATGACCGAACGGGCCCCTTCATAGATTTTGGAATAAAAGGGCGCCGCGGATGGAGTTCCGCGGCGCCCAAGCCACACGCTAACAGCTTTAAGGAGTCAAAGCTGGTTTAGCCAAAGAAGCGCTTGATCTCAATCTCGGCGTTCTCCAGGCAGTCGGAGCCGTGGATCACGTTGGCGTTGACATCGACGGCAAAGTCGCCGCGGATGGTACCAGGAGCAGCGTCAAGCGGATTAGTAGCGCCCATGAGGGTGCGCATCTTAGCAACAGCGGAGAGACCGGAAACGACCATCTTGACGACCGGACCGCTCGTCATAAAGTCACAGAGACCGCCAAAGAAGGGCTTGTCGGCCAGATGGGCGTAGTGCTCCTCGACGGTAGCGCGCTCGAGCGTGGTCATCTCCATGCGCTCGATGACAAGGCCGCTGCGCTCGATGCGAGCAACAATCTCGCCGATCTTGCGGTCGCGCACGGCGTCGGGCTTAATCATGATGAAGGTCTTCTCGATAGCCATAAGGTAGCCTTTCAAGTAGGTTCGCGCGTGCCCAAGTCCCATTCCGGCACCCGCCTGGACTGCATCGTAACAGAGTTTTAGCTGCAGTTAAACAAAAAGCTGTTTATTGAAACGTTGCAATTTATTGAAGCGTTCCATATGTGTCACTTCTGTTTCGAAGCCCGATTAGAGTACCATCCGACCGCCCATCAACCGCATCGAACAGAGCAGACGGTCGGTTGCCACCCGCGAACGTACCCCCTTCACAACCTGCCCAAAGGTCCTACAGAACTTCTCGACAAGCCCCTCCCCCATAGCAACAAAATACGGACGCCCACATCAGCAGACGCCCGTAAAGCAAAAAACGATCCCTCAATAAATGGCAAAAACGGCTTCGGCCAAACCCTTACTTTATCCCGTGGCCCATCTCGACGACCTTGGTCAGCGATCCAAACACGCCCTCGTCGCCCACGAGCTGTGCCTCGGCACGCTGCAGCTGCACGGCAACGGCGGCAGGGGCGGTACCGCCCTCGGTCGTGCGTGCAGCGACAATCGACGGGATGTCGAGCGCCTCGGTAATGTCGTGCTCAAAGAGCGAGCTTGCCTCCTGGAACACCTCAAACGGCAGGTCCTCAAGATTGCAGCCGCGCTTCTCGCACATCAGGACCAGATGGCCCACCACGGCATGTGCCTCGCGGAACGGCAGACCACGCTTAGCCAGGTAATCGGCAACATCGGTGGCGGCAAGGTGCCCCACGCCGCACTCGCGCGCCATGGCATCCTCGTTGACGGTCCAAGTCGAAATCATACCGGCCAAAACCGACAGGCACTGCATGAGCGTATGGGCGGTATCGAGCGCGCCCTCCTTGTCCTCCTGCAAGTCCTTGTTATAAGCGAGCGGCAAGCCCTTCATGGTTACGAGCAGCTGCACCAGGTTGCCATACACGCGGCCGCTCTTGCCGCGGATAAGCTCGGCAAAGTCGGGGTTCTTCTTCTGCGGCATGATGGACGAGCCAGTGGAGTAGGAGTCGGAAAGCGTGATAAAGCCAAATTCGGAGCTCGACCACAGCACGATCTCCTCGGAAAGACGCGACAGGTGCATGGCCATAACAGAGCCGGCGTAATGCAGATCGAGCAGGAAATCACGGTCGGAAACCGCATCGAGCGAGTTGGGAATCACACCCGCAAAGCCAAGTTCGGCAGCCGTCATCTGACGATCGAGCGGATAGCTCGTGCCGGCAAGCGCGGCAGCACCCAGCGGACAGTTGTCGGCGGCATCAAAGGCAGCCTTCAGGCGCGTAAAGTCACGCGCGAACATCCAGGAATACGCCAGCAGATGATGCGAGAGCAGCACGGGCTGAGCGTGCTGCATATGCGTGTAGCCCGGCAGAATCACCTTGTCATACTTCTTGGCCGCATCCACCAGCACATGACGCAGCTCAAGATTGGCCTCCATGAGCTCCTTGGCCAGCGCCTTGGCGCCCAGGCGCGTGTCGGTCGCCACCTGGTCGTTGCGCGAACGCCCGGTATGCAGGCGCTTGCCCGCCTCGCCGATGCGACGGGTCAGCTCGCTCTCGATGGACATATGAATGTCCTCGTCGTTGATGTCGAAGGTGAAGTTGCCGGCATCGATATCCTGTTCGATTCCGGTCAGGCCCTTGGCAATCGCCCGCTCGTCCTCGGCGCTGATAATGCCCTGGGCCGCCAGCATCTTGGCATGTGCCTTAGATCCGGCGATATCCTGCTTATAGAGATGTTTGTCGACCGGCAGCGACGCGCCAAACTCCTGCGTGACCTCGGCCACGCCCGCCTCAAAACGACCGCCCCAAAGAGCCATGGAACCGTCCCCTTTCTCAAATACCAAAACAAGCGCCCAAAGCAATGCGCCATATCGCTAAAGCGTTTTTTCAACCGCTAGTTTTACACATTCCCCACCGTGTGCGGAGCCATGTAGCTAATTTGCAAAGAAGTGACGCACCATGCACTTGGCGCCCAACGTCTCCCTCCGGATGTTGCCCTGCGAACCATCGATCCAGGCCTTCAGGCTCATGGGAACGTCTTCGACCTTTGCAGCATCGAACTCGGGCGCGAGGGAAAGTAAAGCATGCGCGATAGCATTGAACATAATGGATACTCCTCATATATATAGGCACAGAGCCGCCAAATTGATAGAAGGAGCCCCGCCGGACAACCCCGGCGGGGCTCGGACTCAGCCGCAGACGCGGCATCATATATGCGGGCGGAACGTAGGGGCCACCGATGTTAAGAAGTGTCAGCAAGCATAACGAAAGGTAGGGACCCCGTGCGCCCGTTATGTATCACGCGGATGGGCCGCGCGGATACCAAGGGAAGGAGGCGCTAGGCCTGGGCGGCAGCGGAGCTGGGACCCTGGACCTTTGCCCACGTCTTGAGCGACAGCGTATCGATCTCGATAAAGCCGGCGCTGGCCTTCTCGTCAAACGTGGTGTCGCGGTCGTAGGTAGCCAGACCGTAGTCGTAGAGGCTGAAGGGGCTCTTGCGGCCGACGACATGGCAGTTGCCCTTAAAGAACTTCAGACGGACAGTGCCGGTCACGAACTTCTGGGTATCGGCCATAAAGGCATCGAGCGCGTTTTTGAGCGGGCTGTACCACTGGCCGTTGTACACGGCGGTGGCCCAATCCTGCTCGAGCTTGATCTTGGTCTTGAGCAGGTCGCCCTCGACGCAGATGTCCTCGAGCGCCTTGTGGGCGGTGATGAGCGTCAGGGCTCCGGGAACCTCATAGCACTCGCGGCTCTTGAGGCCCACCAGACGATCCTCGACCAGGTCGAGACGGCCAAAGCCGTTATCGCCCGAAATCTTGTTAAGGGCGATGACAATCTCGGAGAGCTTCATCTTCTTGCCGTCGACGGCGACGGGCTTGCCGGCCTCAAACTCGATCTCGGTATAGGTCGGGGTGTCGGGCGTGTCCTCGGGGTTCTTGGTCATAACCCAGGCGTCGTCGAGCGGCTCGTTCCAGGGATCCTCCAGGTGGCCGCACTCAATGGCACGACCCCACAGGTTGTCGTCGATGGAGTAGGGGTTGTCGTTGGCACCCTCGGGAACCGGCACGTTGTGGGCGTGGGCATAGGCGACCTCGTCGGGACGGCACTTCAGGTCCCACTCGCGAACCGGGGCGATAACCTTGAGCTCGGGGTCGAGGGCCTTGACGGCGGCCTCAAAACGGACCTGGTCGTTACCCTTGCCGGTGCAGCCGTGGGCGACGTAGGTCGCGCCAAACTCGTGGGCGACCTCAACAAGCTTCTTGGCAAGCAGCGGGCGAGACAGGGCGGAGAGCAGCGGGTACTTGTTCTCGTACATGGAGTTTGCTGCGATGGCTTTGGTCAGGAACTCATCGGAGAACTCGTCGCGCAGGTCGAGCACCTGGCAATCGAGAACGCCCAGGTCGAGCGCCTTCTGCTTCTTGGCATCCAGTCCGGTCTCTTCCTGGCCCACGTTGCCGCAGACACAAACGACATCGAGATTCTTCTCGTCCTGGAGCCACTTGACACATACGGATGTATCAAGACCACCGGAATATGCGAGAACGACTTTTTCCTTGCTCATGGCTGTTTCCTTTCGCCCTTGGTAGCTAGTTAGAACATCGGTCAGTTGCAAGTCACCTTGAGGTCAAAACCCGTGCAATATCAGGTTATTCAGCAGAATGCATCACAGGCATGCCCTAGAAACATGCGGCTATGTCGTGCTTAAACCCAACGACCTCAAAATGACTCTGTTGAGGCATTGCGCCCCATGCGGACAGAGACGATTGTTATCGTCGTCGGGAAATTGCGCGCTGGCGTCGGATGGCATTGTCTGCAGTGGTGATGATCTTTACGAACTGCATCTGCCTCTCCTTTCACGTATCGCCGGGCGCAATTCAAATATCGCAAACGGTACCTTTTCCTCGGTAAACGGCTCTTTTGCCGTCTCCGTTTTCGATGTTCGCTATATTACGATAAAGTGCACGCTGCGCAAGCGACAAATTCAAATTTCTGAAAAGTTTTTTCATTAGTTTGTGAATTGCAGTGCAAATACGCACCATTCCTGCGAAAATACGCTCGACTACTAGTTGATGGTTATAACGTCTGAAACAATCTCGAAACGAAAGGCGCATTTTTATGCAAACTTACGAATCGGACGCCAACATCGGCAACATTAAGATTCTCGCCGTCGATATGGACAAGACGCTGCTGACCGACGATCGCGTGCTGCCCCAGGGTCTCGACGAGCGTCTTGACAAGCTCGCCGACGCAGGCATCGTATTCTGCCCCGCCAGCGGACGTCCCGCCCCCAAGCTCGAAGAGATGTTCGAGGGCATTAAGAACCGCCTCGCTTTTTGTCCCGATAACGGAGCGTGCGTGATCTATCGCGGCAGCTATATCTATAAGAGCAATATTGACGTGGAGCTGTATCAGCAGGTCTTGAGCCGTGCCTCGGAGGATCCTCGCGCTGTCCCCGTCCTGTGCTGCTTCGACGAGTTCTACGTGCTTGCCCGCGACCATCAATACCACGACGAGATCAGCGTCTACTACAACACAATCAACTACGTCGACAGCTTTGAGGGCATCGATTTCGAGTCCAACAAGATTTCGGTCTTCTTCCCAGGCTACGACGCCGAGCCCGCTTTCCGCGAGACCTATAGCCCCGAGTTCTCGGACAAGCTCTACGTCACCAACGCCGGGCGCGAGTGGATCGACTTTATGAACCTGGGCGTCGACAAGGGCGCCGGCGTCGCGCACCTGTGCGAGCACCTGGGCATCGATATTGCCGATGCTGCCGCCGTAGGCGACACCTACAACGACATCCCCATGCTCGAGCGCGTCGGTCACAGCTTTATCGTGGACAATGCCGAGGAGCACATGAACGCGCATGCTAAGTGGCGCATTCCGAGCAACAACGACGGGGGCGTACTGACGCTCATCGACGCCATCCTGGCGGCTCGTTAACGTTGCTCGTCGGACCTGGACGGGTGAGGCGGGTAAGTTTTTCGTTCGGTCAGGTCCTGGGCTCGCTCGGAAAGCACATTAAGTGCTTTCCGGCTCGTGCGGAATCTACGAAAAACTTACCCGCCTCGCCCGGCCAGGTCCTGCGGTGACTTGATTGCCGCCTGGATGGCGTCTTGGCACCTAGATACTTTGGCTGATTTTTTGGAATGAAGGGGGCTCCTTGTTGGCAAGGAGCCCCCTTCTGCTTTTGGTTACTTTGGGGTTGTTGGTACGCCTTTATTTAGCGTCGGCCCAGGTTATGCCGGTGCTGGCTTCGGCGATTAGGGGAACGCGGAGGTCCACTACGTGCTCCATGACGTCGCGGACCATGGTGGTTAGGCGCTCGACTTCGTCGATAGGGCACTCAAAGTCCAGTTCGTCGTGCACTTGCAGGATCATGTGGGCGGCAAAGCCTTCTTCTTCCAGGCGGCGGCTTACGCGGGCCATCGCAATCTTGATGATATCGGCGGCGGTGCCCTGCATGGGGTGGTTCATGGCCGTGCGCTCACCAAAGCCGCGAAGTTGCGGGTTTTTGGCCTTGAGCTCGGGAATATGGCGTCTGCGGCCATACATGGTCTCGGCGTAGCCCGTCTGCTTGGCGCGCGCCACCACGTTGTCGAGGAACGTGCGCACGCCCGGGTAGGCCTCGTAGTAGCGGTCGATCATGTCGCGCGCCTCGGCCATCGAGATATGCAGCGACTGCGACAGGCCGTAGGCCTGCTGGCCGTACACGATGCCAAAGTTCACGGCCTTGGCGCGACTGCGCAGGTCGGGTGTCACCTCGGACACCGGCACGCCAAATACGCGCGCGGCCGTCTCGGCATGGAAGTCCTCGCCTTCGTTGAAGGCGCGCACCAAGTGCTCGTCACCCGAGAGATGCGCCAGCAGACGCAGCTCGATCTGCGAGTAGTCCACCGCCAAAAAGACGCTTCCCTCGCCCGCCGAAAACGCCGTCTTGACGGTACGACCCAGCTCCGAGCGCGTCGGGATGTTCTGCAGGTTCGGGTCGCTCGAGGACAGACGCCCCGTTGCCGTGATGGTCTGGTTGTACGTAGTGTGTACGCGACCGTCACCACGGCGTAGCGGGCCCAGGGTGTCCAGATAGGTGGACTTGATCTTAGACTTCTCACGCCAGTCCAAGATCAGACGCACGATTTCGTGGTCACGCGCAAGGTCGCTCAGCACCTTGGCGTTGGTCGAATAATAGCCGCGCTTAGTCTTCTTGAGGCCCTTGGTCGGAAGCCCCATCACATCAAAGAGCACATGCGACAGCTGCATGGGACTGCCAATATTAAAGGTCTCGTCACCCGCCAGGTCGCGAATACTGCGCTCAACCTCGGTAATCTGGGTCGCCAGGCCCTCGGACAGGCTGCGCAGCCGATCGGGATCCACGAGCATGCCCGCGCGCTCCATCTTGGCAAGCACCGGCACAAGCGGCATCTCGATACCGTCGAACACGTTGGCGGCGTTCTCACGGGCCATGCGATCGCGCAGCGGTGCGACCAGCGCCAGCGTCAAGGCCGCCGTGCGAGCGGCGGGCGCCGGAGCGTCCTCACCGGCATCCTCTGCACCGCGCGCCGCAGGCAGCGCCATCCGCAGATACGTATCGGCAAGATATGCCTCATCGAACTCGGAGCGGTCGGAGTCCAACAGGTAGGCGGCAACCACGGTATCGAAGATGCGTGTGGAATCAGCGGACAGCGGATCCATGAGCTCGGGCTCAGAAGAATCGATGGGCGAAAGCTCGTGCAACAGCACCTTCATATCCGGGCTCGCCACGCGACCCTCCATAAACAGACGCGCGAGCACGCCAGCAATCACGCCGTGGACGAAGTTGAAGCCCTCAACCTCAGCCGCCGCGCAGCTGTCGCCCTCCTCGAGCGCGAAGAGGCCCTTGGACGTCGCCAACCACAGCGTGCGCGTCAGTCCAAAGAGCGCGCCCTCTTCCTTATCATCGTCCACCACGGCGGCGACCCACTCGCCCGCCTCGATCGCACGCGAAACCTCGGACGCCACGTCAGCAAGCGCCTCGGCATCGCCGGCAGCGGTGCGCTCAATCGTGGGCATCTCAAACGTTCTAGCAGCGGCAGCAGCGCCACCCTCGCCGCCGATCAGCGCCAAGAAACGGTTCTGCATGGCGGTGATGCCAAGCGTACCCAGCGCCGCGGAAACCTCATCGGCAGAAAACGTCGGGAAGGACGTCGCCTCAAAGTCGAGCTCGACGGGCGCATCGGTGCGAATTGTCGCCACCTTACGGCTCAGCAGCGCGTCGTCGATGTGTGCGCGCAGGTTCTCGCCCATCTTGCCCTTGACCTCGTCAGCATGCGCGATGACCTCGTCCAGGCTACCGTACTGCGCAATGAGCGCGCTCGCCTTTTTGGGGCCGATGCCCGGCACGCCGGGGATGTTATCGGACGTGTCGCCCTTCAGACCATAAAAGTCGGGCACGAGCGCCGGCGTGATGCCGTGATACAGATCGTCCACGCTCTCGGGCGTCATAATCGCCACGTCGGACAGGCCCTTGCGGGTCGAGACCACGTTGACGTGCTCGGTCACGAGTTGATACATGTCGCGGTCGCCGGTCACCAGTAGCATGTCGCAGCCGGCCTCTTCACCCAGGCGCGCCATGGTTCCCAGGATATCGTCGCCTTCCCAGCCCTCGGACTGCAGAATCGGCACGTTGAGCGCGGTGAGCAGCTCCTTAATCATAGGGAACTGCGCATGCAGATCGGGGTCCATGGGCGGGCGTTGCGCCTTATACTGCGGCAGCATCTCCATGCGCACGCGCGGTTTGCCCTTGTCAAACGCCACAACAACGCCGTCGGGGTTAAAGGCGTCGATCATCTTAAGAAACATGTTCAGAAAGCCAAAAATCGCGTTGGTGGGGCGACCGTCCGGCGCGTTCATGGTCGGCGGCACGGCGTGGAAGGCGCGATGCATGAGCGAGTTGCCGTCGATAACGGCAAAGGTGCGGCGCTTGTCAGACATATTGAATACCTCGCTTTGGGCTGGGCACGGTTTGCTCACTCCAGTTTACACGCTCCCCGCCCCGCGGCCACCTCACATCAAGCTCCCCCGCCACCGTGAGCCCGCGCGTGATACGATGGCTCACGGTACATCAACCAGCACGATCGATCCGAAAGGAGCCTGCGTCATGGAGCGTCCCTGCGCATGGAAAAAGTACACGCCACAGCAAATCGAGGAGCTCGAGGAGCTTTGCCGCGGCTATAAGCAGTTTTTGAGCGAGAACAAGACCGAGCGCCTGTGCGTCAAGACCGGCATCAAGATGGCCGAGGAGGCGGGATACGTCGACCTGGAGACCGTGATCGCCGAAGGCCGCGAGCTCAAGGCAGGCGACAAGGTGTACGCCGCCAATCACGGCAAGGACCTCATGCTCGTCAACCTGGGCACCGCCCCGCTCGAGCAGGGCTTTAACATCCTGGGCGCCCACGTGGACTCGCCGCGCCTAGACCTTAAGCAGAACCCCGCCTTCGAGGCCGGCGACATGGCCTACCTCGACACGCACTACTATGGCGGCGTCAAGAGCTACCACTGGGTCGCTTCCCCGCTCGCACTCGTAGGCGTCATCTGCAAAAAGGACGGCACCACCGTCGACATCAACATCGGCGACAAGGCAGATGACCCAGTCTTCACCATCTCCGACCTGCTGATCCACCTCTCGAGCGAGCAGATGGCCAAGCCCGCCAAGGACGCCGTCGACGCCGAGATCCTCGACGTGATCGTGGGCGGCCGTCCCGTCAAGTTTGACGAGAACGACAAGGACGCCCCCAAGGAGCCCGTCAAGCAGATGTTCCTGGACATCCTTAAGGAGCAGTATGACGTCGAGGAGGAGGACTTCCTCTCCGCCGAGATCGAGGTCGTGCCCGCCGGTCCCGCCCGCGACATGGGCCTCGACCGCTCCATGATTTTGGGCTATGGCCACGACGACCGCGTCTGCGCTTACCCCTCCATGCTCGCCCAGATCAATGTGGCCAATGTCGAGCGCACGAGCATCACGCTCATCGTCGACAAGGAGGAGATCGGTTCCGTGGGTGCCACCGGCATGACGAGTCGCTTCTTCGAGAACACCGTCGCCGAGATCATGACGCTCGCCGGCGAGAATAGCCCGCTGGCCCTGCGCCGCGCGCTCGCCCGCAGCCGCATGCTCTCCTCCGACGTGTCCGCCGGCTTTGACCCGGGCTATGCCGGCAAGTTCGAGACCAAGAACGCCGCCTTTATGGGTCGCGGTCTGTGCTTTAACAAGTACACGGGCAGCCGCGGCAAGGGCGGCTCCAACGACGCCGATGCCGAGTACGTGGCCCTCGTCCGCGACATCATGGACGAGGCCGGCGTGGACTTCCAGACCTGTGAGCTCGGTCGCGTCAACGCGGGCGGCGGCGGCACCATCGCCTACATCATGGCCAAGTACGGCATGAACGTCATCGACTCCGGTGTTGCCGTCCTGTCCATGCATGCCCTGTGGGAGGTCGCCAACAAGGCCGATATCTACGAGGCCTATCGCGGCTACAAGGCCTTCATCGAGCGCGCCTAAATCAACCCTCGTAAAACGAGTCCAACCAGCCCTTTATAACTTGCGGTGAAATAGTTCCCAGACATGCCTTTTAACAGGCAAAACAGGAATTATTCCACCGCAACTTCTTTTTTGCAGAGGAGAGTCCATGCTGCAGGTCATCATTTCGCCCGCCAAGCAAATGCGCGCGGCCCAAGATGCTTTTGAAGTCCTGGGCATTCCACCCTTTGTGCGCGAGACAGCTCGCCTCCACCGCGCACTGCTAGATATCGAGCGGAATGAAGGCAGCGGCGGCCTGCAGGCGCTATGGAACGTGAGCGACAGGCTGCTTACAACGTGCCTGGATACGCTTCACGAATTTATGCCTGTCCTGAGCGATGCCGGCCTCGCCGATCCCGATATCGCGCGTCGAATCTCCCCTGCCGTCATGTCCTATCACGGCATTCAATACCAAAGCATGGCGCCCGAGGTCATGGATGCTGCACAGCTCGACTGGCTGCAAAACCATCTCTGGATCCTCTCGGGCCTTTACGGATGCGTACGCCCCTTTCATGCCGTTGAACCGTATCGGCTGGAGATGGGCGCGAAGCTTGCCGTCAACAATGCCCGAGACCTCTACGCGTTTTGGGGCGACAAGCTCGCACGGGCTATCGCTCCGGCAGGCTCCAACGCTACGATTGTCAACCTCGCCAGCGCGGAATACGCCAAAGCCGTTCTGACCCGCCTCACCACCGATGCCACGGTCGTCACATGCCTCTTTGGCGAAGGCGTCCGCAACGGCAGGCCCATCCAGCGCTCGACCGCCAGCAAAAAAGCGCGCGGCTCCATGGTGCGCTGGATGGCAGAAAACAAGCTCGAGGATGTAAGCGAACTTACCGCATTCAACATCGGCTATCGGCACATCCCCGAGCTTTCAGACAAAAACACCCTGGTTTTCATGAACGCGCAGGTACAATAGGCCCGCCGTTTCCAAACACCCCGTTACTCCGCCAAGCCATCGGCCTTTGCAATCTCGCTCGTCGAGCCATCTTGGTAGGTAACCTTGACATGCTCCACCTCGGATACCCTGACGCCCGACGGGGGCTCCAGGCGCCATTCCGTCAGCGCGATATCCATCGTCGTGGGCACGTCGCCCTGATTCTTGAGCTTAACCGTGAGTGTTTTGAGCGCCGCATCGAAGGTCACGCGCTCGATCTCTTCACCAGGAATGGATCCGCCACTCAGCTGCAACTGCACAAACTCGTTGCGCGGATACCAATAGTCGCCCGGCGCGGCAACGGTATTGCCGCCCGCGACCTTCACTGTCATGATCGGCAGGGCATCGTCGGCCTCAAACTCCCAGGCAGCGCCGCCGCGACCACCAAACGTCCAGATACAAAAGGCAATCACCAGCACGGCAAGCACCGCAAAACCAATCGCGACAAGGCCATGGTGCGCGCGGCTTTCCTCGGCCGATACATCCCATTGCGTCTCACGATATAGATGCTTGTCTTCCATGTTCGCCTCCCCACAGGCACGCTCGTTGGCCCAATCGTACCCATTCAGGCTATACTTGAGCCCATTACATAAACGGGGAGCTTGCAGGACAGGACGGCAGGCTGAGATTGGGCGCGCCCGCCCTGACCCGCAAACCTGATATGGGTAATGCCAACGAAGGGAGCCGTGCCAATGAGCACACAGACCGAGCCCAAGCTCGTCACGCAAATCGACTTCGCCCGCGCCGGGCAGATCACACCGCAGATGAAGGAGGTCGCCGAGCGCGAGCATCGCGACCCCGAGTACATCCGCGAGCGCGTGGCCGACGGCCGCATCGCCATTCCCGCCAACATCGTGCATATCAAAAAGGGTATGCGCGCCTTTGGCGTCGGCGAGGGCCTGTCCACCAAGGTCAACGTGAACCTGGGCATCTCGGGCGACAAGGCCGATGCCGCCGAGGAATGGAAGAAGGTCAAGATCGCCGAGGACTTTGGCGCCGACGCCATCATGGACCTCTCCAACTCGGGCAAGACACGTCAGTTCCGCCAGCAGCTCATCGACGAGACGCCGCTCATGGTAGGCACCGTCCCCATGTACGACGCCATCGGCTACATGGAAAAGCCGCTGGTCAAGCTCACCAAGGACGACCTGTTCGAAGTCGTGCGCGCGCATGCCGAGGACGGCGTGGACTTTATGACCATCCACTGCGGCATAAACAAGTCGGTCACCAAGACCTTTAAGGAGACCGGCCGCCTGATGAACATCGTGAGCCGTGGCGGCTCACTGCTGTTTGGCTGGATGGAGGTCACCGGTAACGAGAACCCATTCTATGAGTTCTACGACGAGTTGCTCGAGATTTGCCACGAGTACGACGTGACGATTTCGCTCGGCGACTCCTGCCGCCCGGGCTGCCTCTACGACTCCAACGACGCCACCGAGACCGCTGAGATGATCGAGCTGGGCAAGCTGTGCAAGCGCGCTTGGGCCGCCGGCGTCCAGGTCATGGTCGAGGGCCCGGGTCACATGGCGCTCGACGAGATCGCCGCCAACATGAAACTGCAGAAGCGCCTGTGCCACAATGCTCCGTTCTATGTGCTCGGGCCGCTGGTGACCGATATCGGCGTGGGTTACGACCACATCACCGCCGCCATCGGCGGCGCCATCTCCGCCAGTTCCGGTGCCGACTTCCTGTGCTACGTGACACCGGCAGAGCACCTATGCCTGCCCAACGCCCAGGATGTGCTCGACGGCCTCATGGCCACCAAGATCGCCGCACACGCCGCCGACATCGCCAAAAAGGTGCCCCACGCCCGCGACATGGACGACAAGATGGGCCAGGCACGCCGCAAGCTTGACTGGGACGCCATGTGGGAGTGCGCGCTCGACCCGGTTACGGGCAAGAAGCGCTACGAGGAGTCCCCCGCCGCCACCGAGGGCACTTGCACCATGTGTGGCAAGATGTGCGCCGTCCGCACCGTCAACAAGATCTTCGAGGGCACCACGATCGACCTCGGCATGGAGGACTAGCCCTGTCGCCGCGGCCGCTTCTGGCGGCGAGCTGGTGCCTGTCAATTGTTGACGTGTGAACATTTGCTTGCATTTGCGTAAAGATTGCATCGCCCGCCCGGGTTCGACATAGAGTCGGCCCGGGCATCATTATAATGCTGGCTTATAGACCCATTTGATTCCGACCGAACAAGGGAGCGAACATGGATCGCAGTAAGGTACCTGCCGTTCTATCCATCGCAGGATCCGATTCCAGCGGTGGCGCCGGCATTCAGGCCGACATCAAGACCATCACGGCGCACCGCCTGTATGCCGAGACGGCCATCACCGCCATCACCGCACAGAACACCTTGGGCGTCACCGCCGTACAGGATATCTCGCCAGATATCGTAGCCGCGCAAATTGACGCCGTTTTTGACGATATCCGCCCGAACGCCGTCAAGATCGGCATGGTTTCTTCTGTCGAGATTATCGAAGTCATCGCCGACCGCTTGAGCGCCTGGAACGTAACAAACGTGGTCGTCGACCCCGTCATGGTAGCCACCTCGGGCGCACGGCTGATTGCCGAAGATGCCGCCGAGGCGCTCACCCGCCGCCTGTTCCCGCTAGCGACGGTTATCACGCCCAATATTCCCGAGGCCATGGCCCTGCTCGACTACGAGGTCGACTCCGAGCGCACGCAGCAAAATGCTGCCATGCTCCTCACCCGCCGCTTTGGTTGCGCGTCTCTCGTTAAGGGCGGGCATTTTGTCAACGAGGCCAACGATGTGCTAGCAGAGCCCGCGCCGCTCGATGACGAGGGCAACCACCTGGGCGATCCGCTCACCACGTGGTTCCGCCACAAGCGCATCGAGACCGGCAACACGCATGGCACCGGTTGCACGCTCTCGTCCGCCATCGCCTGCGCGCTGGCCCAGGGCATGGATCTTGCCGACGCCGTCAACGCCGGCAAGGCCTACCTAACCGGCGCTCTCGCCGCCGGCTTTGACATGGGCAAAGGCTCCGGCCCCGTTAACCATATGTGGCAGTATTAAGATTCGCAGTCCAAAACCACCGCAAAGGCGCCCGTCCCCTTTGCGGTGGCTTGGGGTCGCGCTACTCTCCGAGCATCTCTTGGAGCTTGGCTGCCACGGCGTGGCCCAGGCTCTCGTGGCTTTCGGGCATCATGTGCAGATAATCGATATCGCCCGGCTCGGCAAACTCGGCGGCATTCAAAAAGTCGCAGCCAAACTGCTCGGCCACGTGCGCATAGTACTCGCCAAAATGCTCAGATGCCTCAACGGAATGCTCGTCAAAGTCGGTCATATACACATCGGCAATCTGCGGCTTGATCTTGATAGGAGCCATCAGCAGAATGTGCGGACAAGGCGCAGCGTCGGTCCACGGAAACGCGCGGACGGCGCGAATCAGCGCCATGGCGCCACGGGCGATATCGGAAGCCGTCACGTTAAAGACCGTCTTACAGTCGTTGGTGCCCAGCATGATCACAATGGCGTCCAGCGGCTTATGGGCCTCGAGTAGCATCGGCAATGCGCGAATGCCGTTGAGGTTAGTGTCCAGATGGCACATATCGTCGCGCACCGTCGTGCGGCCGTTTAAGCCTTCCTCAATCACGTGCCAGCCCTCGCCCAAGTCGCGCTGGACCACGCCGCACCAGCGCACATCACGTGCATAGCGCACCGCGGTGCCGTCGCGCATGCCCGCCGGATCATAGCCGTAGGTATTGCTGTCGCCAAAGCACAGAACGTTTTTCATCGTAAGCCCTTCCTCTAGTAAAAAGTCGGCGGGAGCAGTCTCTCCCGCCGAATCGACCTATCTGTCAGCACATACCGATTACAGGTACTTGCGCCAATCGTCATCGTCTTCATCGTCCTCGGCGGCAGCCTGGGCCTGCTCGGCGGCGCGGGCAGCCGCAGCGCGAGCGGCAACCTGGGCATAGGACTCCTCGTTGCGCTCGGGGAAGTTTGCCAGCACATGCTCGAACTTGGCAAAATCTTCGTCCCAGCGCGTAGAGGGCACGGCAAAAAAGACCTGCTTGACCTTAAAGTCGCCCGATGCGAGCTCCTTGCGGAAGAGCTCGGCCACGGCCTCGGCGTCAAAGCCGTTGTTGTCGCAGCCCCAAGCGCCCAGCACGAGCTTCTCGCGACCCAGCTCGTCGCAGATGGCAAGCACAAAGCGGATGCGATCGCGCAGGGCGTCCAGCAGGGCATCGTCACCCACACGATACTCCTGGCGAGCGCGCTTGGCGTTGGGCGCGGCGGCGACGATTACGTCGGCATAGGCGTGCACATGGTTGCGGTCGAAACGCACCGCGGGCACCACCAGCGCACGGTTGCGGTACAGCTCACAGTTGATGTTGCGGCGACGGTTCTCGCCGTACCATTTGCGCTGCTTATCGAGAACGTTGTACAGATACGAATCGGCGCACAGCGTGGCCTCCTGACCCAGATAGCCCTGGATGTAGCCGCCGCCCGGGTTGGTGAACGAGGCAAAGGCGAGTACGGCCATGTCGCAGAATTGCGCGTAGCCTCGGCCGTTATCCAGAATGGCCTGCGTGGCAGAGGCGTCAAGCACGGTGACCTCGGGCAGGACCGGAGCGGGCTCCTCGGCGGGCTCGGACTCGGCTTCGGCGGCCTCCTCGGCGGGCTCGGGCGCCACCTCGGTATCGACTGCAGCCTCGACCTCGGCGGCCTCGGGCTCCTCGGCAACCTGCTCCTCGGCAGCAGCAGCCACCTGGGCCTTGACCTTCATCGCCGCGACAAAACCGGCAGGCATACCATCGAACTCGCACACGCCGGCAAGCGAACGCTCGATGTCCTTGGCGCAGGCCTCGGACATAGCCGCCACATGGCACTCGGCGGCCTTGGCACGCGCCTCGCGCTTGGGATTGGGCTGACCCGTTCGGTTGGACCTGCGGTTACGGTTCCTGTTGTCGACGTCTGCCATACGTGGCCACCTTTCCTGTCGCTGCCGCTATCGGCTTTTTCCCATCCATGATACCCCGCCGCGCACAAAAAAGACGGCCCCGAAGGACCGCCTTTCGCATCGTTTTACCGTGTCCGGCAGGAAGCGTCGCAATGCCGCGCTTTAATCGCGACGGCCGAGGATGTTCAAAATGCGCAGGAACACGTTGATAATGTCCACGAACAGATTGGACGCCATGAGCACGGCGTTGGGCAGCGTAGGCGGCACCGTCGTGGCAACATAGGTGTCGTAGCCAATAAAGCCGGCGAACACCACGATCACGATCAGATCGGTGATGGTCTGCGAGACGCCCATGAACATCAGCACGATCTCAACCAGAATAGTTGCGAGCAGAATGCCAAAACCGATGCCATATACGCGCTGGAAAAACTTGGGGAACGTCACGCCCAAGGCGCCAAAGACAAAGGTGATGGCGGCCGTGGCGATAAAGGCAGTGTTGATGGTGGGCAGGTCGTAGTTGGCAAGGCCAAACGACGCGGTCAGGCCAAAGGTGCTCGCAAAGATTACGTAGCCCACAAGGGACAGGCCCACGGACTGCTTGCTGGCGGCGGCCGACATCATGACCATGCCGACGATGGTCAAAATAAATGAGCCAAAGACCAGCGGCAAAGCGGCGCCGCTCATCATCATGCGCGCAAACGACATGGTGCTCGTAAAGTAAGCACCGACGCCCATGGCGGAAAAGCCCAAAAAGATCAGGGCAGACATGACAAGGTTGTACGCGCGCGGCGACATCTCCTTGGCACGGCTTGCACCGGTCTCGATGGGGCCGTTCTGATAGCCCTGGATATCGTTCATACTTCGTCCTTTCAAAAAGCGCACGACAGCGCCGTAGGTGACAAGATTCCTGCCATTGTACCCGAATGCCACACGTCCTTACCTACGGCGCTCGCCCTCAAGCGTACGATCAAAGGCCCAGACCCACCAACGCATCACGTGTGCCTGCGAGCCGTCTGCCCGCTCGCGCGTCTGGTCCTCCAGATACAACTCGGTCGCGTGCCCGCCAAAACGCACCTTATATGTTGCCGTACGGATGCCGTGGACCATCAGGCCAAACCCGGTGGTCGAGATAATTTCGTCGATCGTAAAACAACGGCCGTCGACCCAGCAGACGGTGACCGGCACGACCTGTCCGCCCGCGAGGATGCGGGCCACGACGTCCACATACTGCTTGTGCACGCGCCGAGTTTTGCCGTCTGTCTGTCGATATTCCATGCCTCCTATTATCGAACGCATGTTTGCATGTTGTAAAGCGAACAGACTGTGGTTTTGGAGTGTCGTAGTAATCGCACGTGTCCGCATGGCGTGTTAGCAAAAAGAACACCCGCGGTCAACAGGGCTAATATTCAATTTTAGTGCCAAAAAGTTCACTTCTCCCATCAGAACTCGGTAAAGAGACCCGCAGGAGGTGATACGATTTATCATGTTTTTGTAACGTGTCTGCAAACTTCGAGAAAGCCCATATATGGACGTAACGTTCTCAACCTTCCTCGGCCAAATTGTGTCGAACCCAGTCCTTGCCGTCACCGTGATCCTCGCGTTGGGCGCCATCTTCGTCAATGGATGGACCGACGCGCCCAACGCCATCGCGACCTGCGTCACTACGCGTTGCATGCCCGCCCGCGCCGCCATTCTCATGAGCGCCGCATTCAACTTCCTCGGCGTGCTCATCATGACGCACTTTAACGCGAGCGTCGCCAACACCATCTCACATATCGTCGACTTTGGCGGAAACAGCACCATGGCGCTCGCCTGCCTATGCGCGGCGCTGTTCTCCATCGTCGTCTACGGCGCCACAGCGTCGCGTTTTGGCATCCCCACCTCGCAAAGCCACAGCCTTATCGCCGGCCTGACCGGTGCCGCCATCGCCCTCGGCGGTGCGAGCAGCGTCAACGTCCACGAGTGGATGAAGGTCATCTACGGCCTGGCGCTCTCCATAGGCCTGGGCTTTGTCATGGGCTGGGTCCTGTGCAAGCTCGTCTCGATTCTTTTCGCCGCCGCCAACAGGCGACGTGCCAATGTCTTCTTTAAATACGCTCAGATCGCGAGCGCCGCGGCCATGAGCTTTATGCACGGCGCGCAGGATGGACAGAAGTTCATCGGCGTGCTCTTTTTAGGCGTGGCCTTTGCCAGCGGCCAGACGAGCGTCGGCGATGCAGGCATCCCCATCTGGATTATGCTGCTGTGCTCGGCCACTATGGGCATCGGCACCAGCGTGGGCGGCGAGCGCATCATCAAGTCCGTCGGCCAGAGCATGGTCAAGCTCGAAAAGTACCAGGGCTTCTCCGCCGACCTGGCGGGCGCCGCGAACCTGCTGCTTGCCACCCTTACCGGCATCCCCGTGTCCTCCACACACATCAAGACCTGCGCCATCATGGGCGTCGGTGCCGTCAAGCGCCTCTCGGCCATCAACTTCGGCGTCGTCAAGGACATGATGTTCACCTGGTTCTTCACCTTCCCTGCCTGCGGACTCATCAGCTTTGTCATGGCCAAGCTGTTCATGATGTTCCTCTAATCAAACCGAGCGTCCATCCGGACTGCAACACTTCGCCCACCCGTCTTCGCCTCGAAAGGACCCACCCATGGCAAAGAAACCCGATTCGTTCTACTTTGATAACTACGTTGCCTGCGCCGACCTCGCCGTTCAGGCAGCCGAGCTGCTCACCAAGATTTTTGAGAACTTTGACCCCGCGCAGATCCACGACATGCTCGATAAGATGCATGCGATTGAGCATGCGGCAGACAAGAAGCACCATGAGCTCGAAGACGCCTTGCTCACCGCCTTTATCACCCCGCTCGAGCGCGAGGATCTGGATCTGATGAGCTGCTCACTCGACACCGTACTCGACCGCATCGAGGGCGTCGTGCAGCGCGTCTACTTCACCAACATCCAGAGCATCCATCCCGACGCCATCGTCATCGCCCACAAGGTGACTGACGCCTGCCGCGCCATGAAAGACCTGATGGTCGAGCTGCCCAACTACCGCAAGTCCAAGACCCTGCGCGAACTCGTCATCCAGATCAACACGATCGAGTCCGAGGCCGACGAGCTCTACATCAACGCTATGCGCAACCTGCATGTCAACGGCAAGGATCCGCTCGAGGTCATCGCCTGGCGCGACGTGTACGCCTTCCTGGAGTACTGCGCCGACTGCTGCGAGAACGTGGCAGATGTTGTGGATTCGATTGTCATGAAGAACAGTTAATTGGGGGTACGTGTCCCGGCGGCGAAGGGCCGGCCACGGTTTGCTTTCTCACTCCGGCTGCTTTGCAGAGTCGTTCGAAAGCAAACCGTGGCCGTCCCTTCGCCTTACGTACCACCATTGGGAACTTTGGCTGATACTTTGAAAGCAATGAGGCTTTTGTTGGCAGGGCCTTTGAGCCCGATTGGGAACTTTGGGACCGCCTTAAACGTTTGTCTGGATGGGGCTTTGGGTACCCTTTGTTTTACTTTGGGTTGATACACTGAATTTGGAGGGTTTGGTTATGGGATATTTGGATCTGGCCCGTTCTCGTTATTCTTGTCGTGAATTTGAGGCTCGGGCTGTTGAGCAGGCTGTGGTGGATGCCATTGTTGAGGCTGGGCGTATTGCTCCTTCTGCTTGTAATAATCATCCAACCCGTGTGATGGTGTTGGATACGCCTGAGCTTCTGGAGAAGGCTGCTGCTTGTCAGCCTCGGTTTGCTCGTGATGGGTCTATCTTTGGGGCTCCGCTTGTCTTTCTTATTTGCAGCGTTACCGATGATGCTTGGGTGCGCCCGTATGATCAGATGAATTCCAGCGAAATCGATACGTCCATCGTGTGTGATCAGATGATGATGGAGGCCACCGAGCAGGGCCTGGGAACGTGCTGGGTATGCCATTTTAAGCCTGAGGTGGCACAGGAGCAGTTCAATCTGCCCAAGGGCGTCTATCCCTATCACATGCTCGTCTGTGGCTATCCCGCCGACCACATCGCCGATCCCGAGCATCGCGAGGCCCGTACCATTCCCCTCCCCAACTTCCTCCTCAAGTAGTTTTTGGCACATGCCCTAAAACCTACCTTTTACCGCTCACCCATTCGCCGAGTTCTGCGCCACAATGTGCAGGGCTCGGTTTTTTATGTTGCGCGCCCCTGCACAGTCATAAAAAAGGACCCGCAAGCTGCGGGTCCTTTCTAGGCGCTAAATTGTAGGCCGAATGTTAGTCCAGGTCGTCGGCAGCAAAGTTGTCGATCGGGGCAAAGGGATCGGCCACGGGGACAACCGGGTCAGCGACGGGCAGCGGCTCGGCGGGAACAGTCACCGCAGGAGAAGCGGCAGAACCGACCGGCGTGGAGGCCATGAGGTCGGCCGGGAAGGAGTTCTGGGCATCGTCCATGAAGTGCTGGATGAGCTTGAGATACTCTGCCTTGAACTCCTCACGGGAAGCCTTGAGACGATCGATCTCCTCGAGCTCGGCCTGCTTCTCGGTCAGAGCCTGGCGGATAACCTCGCGGGCCTTGGCGTCAGCCTCATTGCGGATACGCTCAGCGTTCTCGTTGGCATCGTTAACGATGGTCTCAGCGGTCTGCTGGGCAGCGATCAGGGCAGCGGAAATCTGGCGCTCCTGAGCGGAGAAGTCAGGGGCGGGAGCAGCCACGGGGGCGGCAGGAACGGCCTGGGCGGTGGCATCCTGAGCCTGGGCAAGCTGAGCCTGCGCATCGGCAAGCTGCTGCTCGGTAGCAGTCAGACGACCCTTAAGGTCGACGATCTTAGCGAGCATAGCGTCAACCTCGGAGGACAGCGTCTCCAAGAAGACGTCGACCTCAGCAGGATCGTAGCCACGCTTGGCCTCAGAGAAAGTCTGAGCCTGGATGTCTGCAGGGGTAATAGCCATAACAAGTCTCCTTTTTCATCGCCTCGGCGCTACACGCCCGACGTAAGTTACTAAGTCAGTTCTACACGAGTATACCTATAAGAAGCTGCAGAACCAGCCTCTGCACCAACTGCAACGCAATAATCGCAACGACCGGCGAAAAATCGATACCGCCCATCGGCGGGATGAAACGACGGAACAGGTTGAGCCACGGACCGCACACGCTATCAAGCACCGCGGCAATATCCTGAAGCAAACCACCCTGCTTCATGGGAATCCACGTCATAAAGCAGTAGACGACAATGAGCGTGGAATAGAAGTTGAACAGCGTGTTGACCAGCTGGACGATAGTGTAGATGTTGATGGGAATCTCCTCGTCTTGTCTTTACTTAAGGTAGCCGTCGGCACGAAGCTTCTTGAGATCGGAATCTTTGACCTCGCAACCGGCGGGCAGCACCATGAACACGCGGTCGCCCACCTCCTTGACCGTGGCACCCAGACCGCAGGCAAAGCCGTAAGAGAAGTCCAAGACGCGCTTGGCAACTTCGGTGCGTACGCCCACAAAAATCAGTGCGACAGGCTGCTTGGTGCGAACGCGGCGCACCACGGTCTCCACGTCGTCATAGCTCTCGGGGCGCAGGACATAGGCCGGCAGCTGCGGCGTGGCGTTGATGATATTGCTCGCATAGGCCGAGGCATCGCTCGGTGCAGGCGCGGGTGCAGCGGCGGCACGGGCGCGGGTATTCTCGGCGTAGCTCGACGGCGTGTCATAGGCACCAGGACGATAACCGCTCGCAACACTGTCCTGCGAGCGCGAAGGCGGGTTATACGTCGTGGCATGGCGGGAGTCATCGCCGACCAGCTGACCGGAGCGCGTATACACGGCAACCGACTCAGCTTCACCGCGGCGCGTCTGGCCAAGCAGGCCGTTGCTCGGCTCGTCTTGGGTGTAGAAGCCCTCGCCCGAAGCACCACTATAGCCGTTGTTCTGATAGCCATCGTCGTAGCCGTCATCGTAGCCGTAGTCGTCGTCCTGGCCATAACCCTGGTCGTAACCCTGCTGGCCGCCCAGGTGCATCTTATTTTTAATCTCGTCAAGGAAGCCCATGGTTGTGTCCTCTCGCGGTTTAGTGCAGGCGCCCCGATAATCAGTGCGCACTTCAGAGCCTTATTTTACTGCAAACTCCGGGCTAAATACTACCCTGCCCAGGCGAACGAGCGTAGAGCCCTCCTCAAGGGCAGACTCAAAGTCCTCGCTCATACCGCAGGAAAGCTCAGGCAGGTTCAAATCGGGATGCGCCGCCTCCAGCTCATCCCTCAGCTCACGAAGCCCCGCAAAGGTGCGGCGTGCCACATCCTTATTCCCCCGGGGCGCCATAGTCATAAGCCCCTGTACGCAAATTCCCTCAAGTTCTGCAAGCTCACCCGCGGCGGCGCGAATCTCATCGGGTGAAAAGCCTCCCTTCGACTCCTCACCACTCACATTGACCTCAATGAGCACACGCTGGGGGCCGACGAGCTCGCCTGCCTCAATCTTGCGAACAGCACGGCTCGAGATCGCCTGCGCCAGATGCAGCGAACCCACCGAGTGAATCAGCTCGGCTGAGCCCAGCACCGCATTGATCTTATTGGTCTGCAGGTTGCCGATCATATCGAAGCGCACCTCGGGCAGCTCCGGATGCTCCGCCAGACCCGTGAGCTTGCGAACCAGCTCCTGCGGGCGGTTCTCGGCAAAATGGCGATACCCCGCCTGGATGGCGGCAACGGTCTCATCGACACCAACGGTCTTGGACACGGCAATGAGGCTCGCGGCGTCGTGGGGACGGCCCGCGCGATCGAGCGCCGCATAAAAACGTTCCAGAATCTGCTCGCGGCGAGCGCGCATCAAGTCCAAATAGTTATCCATTGCCAATCGCCTCCGCTGACAGCCAAACAAGTAGTCCCATGCTAACGCAAGAGCGCGGCCCCGCATGTGCAAGGCCGCGCTCACTTAGGTATTTACAATCTTTCGACGAACGGGGTTACTTACTCCTCGTCGTCCTCGCCATCGTCCTCATCCTCAAGATGATCGAGCAGGTAGCGAAGACCCTCGCTGACCTCGTTAACGGGCACCTTGGCAACGTAGCGTGCATCGACGGCGGGCCTCATGATAACACCCTCGCCCGAAGGCACGCGCATGCTCTCGAGCTCATCCTCATCAGTGCAGGCGATATCACCGGCAGTCATACGCTGTCCGGTCAACAGGAAGGTCAGACGGCAGGCGGCATCGATGGAAATCGAGGCGATGCGATCGAGATAGCGCGATACCATGATGGCGCGGCGCAGGTCGTCATAGTTGCTGTCGTCGTCCATAAAATCGCCCGTGTCCATGCGGTTAAAGGTGCGGAAGAACTTCTCGTAGGCGGCGTGCACTGGCTCGTCCTCGACGGCCAAGTTGCAGATGATGGACATGTCGTTGGTGACGAGCGCAGAAAGCGAAGAGCCCAGCACCTGGTAGACGGCCTCAGCCTCGGCCTCGACCGTGCCGACAAGCTCCTTGGGCAGCGAGATGTCGGCCTTGATCATATGACGCGTGGCGCGGCAAATCTGGCGAACCTTATCGGTCATGCGCTGCAGGTTAAAGTCGACGTAGATGATCGTCTGCAGCAAGCGGAAGTCGGAGGCGACCGGTGACTGCGTGGCAATCAGGTTGTAGCAGACGGCCTCCAGGTTGGCGCAGCGTGCGTCAATCGAAAGCGTGCGCTTCTTGGTCTTGGTGGCGAGCTTGCGGTCGTCGGTCACATAGGCCTTCACGGCATCGTGGAGGGCCAGATCGACGGCCTCGTAGATGCTCAGCATCTCGTGACGGGCCTCGATGAGCTGACGGGAAAACAGTTTGCGCATGGTTCACTCCAATCAGTTGGGTGCGGTCATGCCGCCCGCACAGTGAATACGCACCGGACCAGATCCGATCGGCTTGGGACTAGTCGCACCGATCAGCCAAAGCGGCCGGTGATATAGTCTTCCGTCCGCGAGTCCACCGGGCTGGTGAAGATCGCGTCGGTTTGACCATACTCGATGAGCGTAGCGGGCTCGCCGGCAACTTCCTGCAAGAAGAATGCGGTGTAGTCGCTAATGCGAGCTGCCTGCTGCATTGAATGCGTGACGATGATGATCGTCATCTCGGGCGCCAGCTCGGCCATCAGATCCTCGACCTTAGAGACGGACGTGGGGTCGATGGCGGAGCAGGGCTCGTCCATCAGAAGGACATCGGGTTGCACCGCAAGCACGCGCGCGATGCACAGACGCTGCTGCTGACCGCCCGAGAGCGCCAAACCATCCTTGTTGAGCTGATTGGATACCTCTTTCCAGAGGTTGGCGCGCTTGAGCGATTCTTCCACGATGTCATCGAGGTCACTTTTGCTAGTCACGCCCTGCAGACGAGGGCCAAAGGCGACATTCTCGTAGATGGATTTGGGGAACGGGTTGGGCTGCTGAAAGATCATGCCCACGCGACGACGGAGATCGACCGGGTCGACACCCTCGACATAGATATCGTTGCCGTCGAGCGTCATGGTGCCCTCGACGCGCGTGCCCTCGATCAGGTCATTCATGCGGTTGATGCAGCGCAAAAACGTCGACTTGCCGCAGCCCGAAGGGCCAATGAAGGAGGTGATGGCGTTTTTGGCGATGTTGAGGTCAAGCCCCGTCAGCGCATGAAAGTCACCGTACCAAAAGTTGAAATCCTTGGCCGTAATGGCCGCTTGCTCCAACGTGGGAGCGGACTGATAAACGGACATGGGACTCCTTAACTAGCGACGCTTGCGCGACAGGAAGCGCGCAAACAGGTTGAAGGCCAGAATGATCACCATCAGCAAGAGCGCGGTGCCGTAGGCTGCGTTCATGTTGATGCCGTCGTTGGCAAGCAGATACAGGTGAACCGTCATGGGGCGGCCGGAATCGAGCGGCGAAATAGGTAGATTGATGGCCTGCCCCATGGTATAGAGCACCACCGCGGTCTCGCCAATGGCACGGCCGATGGCGAGAACGATGCCCGTGGCAATACGGCCAAAGGCAGAAGGAAGCACGATCTTGGAGACAACCTGCCACTTGGTGGCGCCCAGGCCATATGCGCCCCAGCGGATATAGCGCGGAACGGCGCGAATGGCCTCTTCGGTGGTACGCATGACGATGGGAAGCATCAAGAGCGCGAGTGCCAGGGCGGCCGAGACCATCGAAAGGCCCAGGCCCATGGCCTCGACAAACAAGGCGTAGGCAAACAGGCCCATAACGATGGAGGGCACCGAGGCCAAAGCGTCAGCAGCGTAGCGAATGAGCTCGACGACCTTGCCCTGCTTGGCGTACTCGGCCAGATAGACGGCTGCCAGCACAGCGATCGGCGTGCAGATAAGCATGGCGAGCGCCGTCACGTAGACGGTCGAGACGATCGTGGGCCAAATTCCGCCCTCGGCGTTGACGCCCTGGGGCCAACCGAAGATAAAGTCGAGCGAGATGTGTGGCAGGCCGTTGATGACCACGTAGGCGATGATAGCGACCAGCACCAGCGTGGTGATGTAGGCAGCGGCACGAAACACGCCAAGCATGATCTTGTTGGACAGGTCCTTGTTGATGCGGCCCTTCTTGCCGTGGGAAAGGGCACGCTTGATGCGCTCGCGCGACGAGGTCGTATCGACCGTCGTGTCAACGGAATCGGACATAGCCTACCCCCTCTTCTTCTTGGAAATCAGACGGACGATGCCCACCAGCGTGGCGGAGATGATAAACAGGACCACGCCCATGCCGAACAGCGCCGAGCGATGCAGACCCGAGGAATAGCTCATGTCGAGCGCGATCTCGCTCGTGAGCGTCGAGATAGGGCTCGCAATGCTGTCGGGAATAACCGGGGCGTTACCCACGACCATGAGCACGGCCATGGTCTCTCCGATGGCACGGCCCATACCCAGCACGATGGCATCCACGATACCCAGCTTAGCGGCAGGTAGCACGACCTTATAGATGGTCTGCCACTTAGTAGCACCCATGGCATACGATGCCTCGCGAATGCCCATGGGAATGGAATTGAGGGCATCGATGGTGAGCGTGGTGATGGTAGGGACGATCATGATGGCGAGCACAAACCACGCCGTCAGCGCACCAAAACCAAGGCCGCCGGTCAGTTGTGCGATAAACGGGCGGATGATGATCATGCCGAAAAAGCCGTAGATGATGGAGGGTATGCCCGCCAGCAGGTCAACGGCGGGGCTGATGAGCTTGCGCACGCGCTTGCTGGCAATCTCGACCAGGTAAACGGCCGTACCCACGCCCAGCGGCACGCCCATGGCGAGCGCACCGACGGTCACCAGACCTGAGCCGGCAAGCAGCGACATGATGCCGTAGTGGCCCTCAGAGGGCGCCCACGTAAAGCTAAAGAAGTCCGCCAGACCGATGTCGGTAAAGACGGGCAGCGCCGAGTACGTGGTAAAGACAAAAATCAGGATGACGGTAACGACCGCCAAAAACGCGCAGGCAAAGAAGATCCACTGCAGCGCCTTCTCCTTGATATAGGTACTGCGCGATACGAGCGCCAGCTCGCGCTTCTTGGGTGCCTGAGCATTCTGCTCAGTCTGGGAGTTTTCCTGTGCTTCCATGCTACTCACTCCCCTTCTCGTCGTTGGTGACGGGAATAAAGCCCGCCTCGCGAATCTGCTTGTCCATCTTTTCGGACGTCACGTAGTCGATGTAATCCTGCGCCTGCTGCGAAGGCGCACCCTTCACAAAGAAGTAAAGGTCGCGCGAGATGGGATAGCCGCCACTCGCGACCGTCTTCTCGGACGCCTCAACATGATTGACCGAGACAGCCTTGACCGAGGTCTTGGCGTTGAGGCTATCGACGAAGCCCAGCGAAATGTAGCCGATGGCCCCACGCGAACGAGATACCACGTCGCGCACCTGGCCCGTACCCGAAAGAACAGCCGAGCGGCGATCGAACGGCGTGCCATCCATCACGATGGTACGGAAGGCCTCGCGCGTACCGGACGCCTCGTCTCGGTTGATGACCTGAATCCTCAGGTCCTCGCCACCGACCTCTTTCCAATTGGTAATCTTGCCGGCGTAGATATCGCGGAGCTGCTCGGTCGAGAGGTTATCGACGGGGTTGTCGTCGTTCACGATGACCGCAATACCGTCGTGGGCGATGACGATGGGAGTCAGGCCCAGATCCTGTTCGTCGGCATTGAGTCCACGGGAGGAGCTGGCGATATCGGCCGTGCCGGCGCTGACGGCCTCGATCCCAGCGGAAGAACCCAAACCGGAAACGAGCACGTCGATGCCGGTCTCCTCCTTAAAGCCCTCGGCCGCAATCTCGGCGATAGGAAGGCAGGTCGTGGAGCCGGCCACGGTAATGGAAGAGCTAGAAGATCCCGAAGAACAGGCGCACAGCGTAAGCGTAAGCACAGCGGCGCTCAGGACCGATACGATCTTTCTCATAGCATCACGCCGATCGCAGCATGGCGCCCACAGGTGCCGTCCTCGTTACGGTAGGAATAAAAGCGGTCGTTCTGACGCACGGTCGAAAGCTGGGTATCCACGATATTATCCGCGTCGACACCGACATCTACCAGCGCCTCGCGAATGGCAGCGGAAAGATCAAGCATGCGAGAGGTATTCGCATCGATGCAAGAGAACTCGGCGGCAAAGCGATCCATGAGTTCCTGGGATACCTCATATTCGTCACCCAAGATATGGGGGCCGATATAGGCGGAAACGTCGCTCGCATCGCAACCGGCAGCATCGCAAAGCGCCTGGCACGCCTTGGCGGAAATACGTGCAATCGTGCCCTTCCAACCGGAGTGCACCACGGCAAATCCGCCGGGGGCCACCAGCACCACGGGAACGCAGTCGGCAAAGCAGAGCAGCACGGGCACGTTATGCGCCGTGCAGACGATGGCATCACAGCCCTCGGCAATCTGCTCGCGAACGTCCTCAAGGTCATCGGCGCCGTTCGAGGTCACCGCAACGATATGATCACCATGGACCTGATTGGGAACGAGCAGGTTGTGCTCGCACTCGGCGGCACCCATAGCCTCGAGCGCACGACAACGATTTTCTTGAACAGCAAAGGGGTCATCGCCAACATGCGAGCCCAAGTTGAGTGAGGAGTACGCATCTTCGGAAACGCCACCGGCGCGCTCGGTGAAGGCAAAGCGAACATCGGATGTCGCGCCCTCCACCAACGTAACTCCATCATGGTCGACACGCGAAACTTTGTCCGCACGTGCTGCCATACTAAAGCCTCCTAATAACACAAGTACCGCGGCATCGCCGCTACAGCCCGCGTTTATACGGCTGTCATACTTCTCTAAAAGGATACCTGCTGCGCTGGAGGCAATCGTAAAGGGAACGTAAAGAGATTGGAGGTTCTAGTTTACAAAGTCGAAATAAAAAGGGCGCGTCCATACGGACACGCCCCTGTGCACAACAATGCAAAGAACGACTTAGAAGCTACCGCGCTTCAGGAAGTCGGGAAGCTCGAACTGATCGTTGCCGAAGTTAGGAAGCTCGGTGCCACCGACGTTGCGGGTCGGAGCGGCCTGAGCCGGGCTCGTGGCAGGAGCGGTGCGCTGCGGCTCAGCGGAGGCAGCGGCCTTGCTCTGAGACTGCTGAGCAGCAAAGAGCTCGTCCTGACGGTTGACGTTGGAGTCGGAGAAGCCCGTAGCGATGACGGTGATACGCACCTGATCGCCCAGGGACTCGTCGACAACGGTACCGAAGATGATGTTGGCCTCGGGGTCGACGGCGTTGGCGACAACGTCGGCGGCGTCGCTGATCTCCTGGATGCCCAGGTCCTTGGAACCGGCGATGGAGAGCAGCACGCGCGTGGCACCATCGATGGAGCTCTCGAGCAGCGGGCTGGAGATGGCCTGCTGGGCAGCGTCGACGGCACGGGTGTCCCCAGAAGAGGTACCGATACCCATCATGGCGGTACCGGCCTGCTTCATGATGGTCTTAACATCGGCGAAGTCCAGGTTGATGATACCGGGGACGGTGATGAGGTCGGTGATGCCCTGGGTGCCCTGGGAAAGGACGCCATCGGCAATCGCGAAGGCCTCGAGCATGGTGGTCTTCTTCTCGGCGATGTCGAGCAGCTTATCGTTAGGGATGACGATCATGGTGTCGACGCAATCGGAGAGGGTCTTAATGCCCTCCTCGGCGCTCTTCTTGCGCTTGCGGCCCTCGAAGGTGAAGGGCTTGGTCACGACGGCGACGGTCAGCGCACCGACCTCGTTCATCGCGATATCGGCAACGATGGGAGCAGCGCCGGTACCGGTGCCACCGCCCTCGCCGCAGGTGATGAACACCATGTCGGCGCCAGCGAGCGCCTCGGCAATGTCGTCGCGGGACTCATCGGCAGCCTTGCGGCCAACCTCGGGGTTGGCGCCGGCGCCCAGGCCGCGGGTAAGGTCGGTGCCGATGTGCACCTTGATATCGGCATCAGAGATCGCGAGTGCCTGAGCATCGGTGTTGATGGCAACAAACTCGACGCCGCGGATGCCCTCTTCGATCATTCGATTGACCGCGTTGGTACCGCCGCCGCCGACGCCGACCACCTTAATGACGGCAAGGTAGTTGTTGATCTCTGTCTCGTGCATGTCGGTCCTCCGAACAAAGGTTATAGCCATAGCATGGGTCGACCCCTGCGCACATTAACCTTCAGGTTGAAAGTAAATGCAAAGGTAAACCGTATTATGTTTGCACATTATGAACGTATCAGTCAAATAATTGACCGTGAAAACCAAACAAACCAGATAAACGGCGTGGTATGGCCCCTCAACAAAGCATCAACCAGCGCTACGAGGTCGGAGCGTTCCTAAATGTATAGTTACCCGGAGAGCGCACATTGATATACGTTACGCCCTCTACCTGCGAAAGCAGCTTGGTGACTACGCGCTCCTTCTTGACGATATCGTTCGAATCGCCCAGCGACACCTCAATGCCGTTATTGAGGTTTGCCGAGATGGCTTCGACCGAAGGCGTGGAAATATCCTTGACTTGTCCCAAGAACTCGCTCGAAAAACCACGCACATAATCCAAGCCAGCCTTAACGGCCTTGGAGCTCACTGCCTGGCCGGAAACCGGAGCGACATCCGCCGAGACATCAGTCAACAACACCGCGCCATAGTGCTTAGCGAGCGCCAGCGCGGCATCGATTCCGGTCAAGGTATTTGAGCCCTGCCCTGTCGTGATGACGTTGCCTTGGTCGTCCACTTCGACCGACGTCGACAGCGGGGCGATCCAGGTGTCATCACCCCCGATGGCCCAGGCAAGGTCATCGGAACTGATATAGGCAATTGCGATGACCTTGCGCTCCATCGGCGTAATGATGAGCGTATGCGGGAACTGACGCTGGACATCCACGCCCGAGACCCACGGATTCTCCTTGAGGTCCTCGGTAATCTGGTCGGGATCGACGTTAAAAAGCGACGTTCCCTCGGGCAAATCGATCAGCTGGATAGCATCGTGCTTCGTCACATGCTCGCTGCCTTGAATCTGAATATCAGTGGCGGTAAACAATCCAGAGTTGATCACCACGATGGCAACGACGACGAGCACGGCCAAGGCGGCCAGAACGCCGCCCACGATTTTGCCTTTGCCTGCAACAACAGAAGCGGCGTCTGATGTTTTATTTACCATCGCCCCAAGTGAAGACAACGGGTTGACGCCTTTTTTACCCGAAGGCTTCTTGGCGGTAGCCAGCACCGATGTCAGCGAGCGCGGTTTCGATGCGCCCAGCGTGCGACCTGGACGCGGCGCTTTAGTTCCCGTCGAGGGCTTAGGAGTTGCCATGGGACGGGCGGGTTTGGCGCCCATAACAGGCTTTGACGTCACCGAGGGACGCGAGGACTTTTTTGCGGCCGGACGATTACCGAGCTGCGAGCCGACAACCGGACGACTGGTCTGTCGAGCATGCCCGACAGACTTAGAGTGCGCGACGGTATTGCGTTGAGGTTTGACAGGCGCGCCGGAACGCCCTCCGGCGCGGCGGAAGGTGGGTTTCGATGCTCTAGAAGCCGAGGAATTTAACTTCCGGTCTGAGCTCGATGCCATACGCCTCCCTCACCTTTCCGTGCACATGTCTGATAACCGCGGCAACGTCATCGGCCGAGGCAGTTCCGTTATTAACGATAAAATTAGCGTGAACGGGCGAAACTTCCGCGCCGCCAATCGAAAAACCCTTTAATCCACAATCCTCGATAAGCTTGCCCACACTCGCATCGGGCGGGTTGCGAAAGACCGACCCGCAGGATGCGCGACCCATGGGCTGCGTACGCTTGCGCCTCGTCAGGTACCGCTCCATGCGCTCGCGAATGTCGGCCTTGGGCGCCGGTTTAAGCTTGAGCACGCACTCGAGGATAATCTCATTGCGGGGAAGGCTACATTCGCGGTAGCCCCAAGTGATCTCGGACCCCGCATAATGCTTGATACCGGATGCCGGGTCAAACGTTACGACATCCTCAACCAGCGAGCCAATCCACTCGGTCCGTGTGCCGGCATTCATAGATATCGCACCGCCAACCGAGCCAGGGATGCCAACGGCAAACTCAAGGCCCGAGAGGCTACGCGACAGGGCATCGTTGACCAGGCGCGCAAACATCACGCCCGCACCGACCGTCAGCGTACAACCGTCATCGGCAACAACCGTGCGCTGAAACTCACGTCCGAGCGAAATGACGGCGCCGCGATAACCGCCATCGGCAACCAGCAGATTGGAGCCCTTGCCTATGATGACCCACGGCACCTGCTCGCGATCGAGCACCGCCACGGCGCGGCGGAGGGCATGATAGCTATGGCACGTCACAAAGAGGTCGGCCTTGCCGCCGATACGATAGCTCGTATGACGCGCAAGGCGCTCGTCCTCGATCACATCCGTGTCGATCATGCCCGAGAGCGCCATGACGGCGTTAAACAGACCCATTAGACTTAAGCGTCTTTCTTGGCAGTCAGATACTCAATGAACTCGGGACCGACGGTCGTAACGTCACCGGCACCCATAGTGAGCAGCAGATCGCCCTCGCCCACCATCTGCTCGAGCTCCTGATTGAGCTCAAGACGGCTGGAGCAGTACACGACCTCCTTGCCAGGATGCTTGGCGCGCACGGTATCGGCGAGCATCTTAGAGGTAACACCCGGAATGGGCATCTCGCCAGCCGAGAACACATCAATCAGCAGCAGTTTATCGGCATTGGCAAATGCATCGGCAAAGTCGTCGCACAGGGCCTGCAGGCGCGAATAACGGTGCGGCTGGAACACGACGTCGACATGCTTGTAGCCCAGCGACGAAGCGGCAGCAAGCGTCGCCTTGATCTCGGTGGGGTGATGGCCGTAATCATCGACCACGGTGATGCCATCGATATCGCCCACGTGGGTAAAGCGACGGCGGACGCCCTCAAAGCTCGAGAGCGCCTTGGCGGCGGCGTCGATGTCAAGGCCCAGGACATGGGCGACGGTGAGCACCGCCGTGGCGTTGAGCATGTTGTGGCGACCGGGATTGCTCTTGATCTCCACGGCATGCTCAGTGCCGTCCTCAAAGCGAACGATAAAGTCACTCTGGATGCCTTTGACATCCGGGTGCATGCAGACGATGTCGTTGCTCTCGGCAAAGCCGTAGGAAAGCACGTGACGGCCCGTCGACTTGGCGAGCTCGACCAGATGCGGGTCCTCACCGCAGACGATGACGGTGCCGTCCTCGCCCACCAGGCTCATGAATTTGGCGAAAGTCGCTTCGATCTCCTCGATACCCGAGTAGTGATCGAGGTGGTCGGCCTCGACGTTGGTCACAATGACCACGTTGGGGTTCAGGAACAGGAAGGAGCTGTCGGACTCGTCGGCCTCGGCGACAAAGTAGTCGCCCGAGCCGTTCTTGCCGTTCGTGTCATAGCCCTCGACGATGCCACCGATCAGGAAGCTCGGATCCAGACCCATGCGGTCGAGCATGGTGGCGCACATCGAAGACGTGGTGGTCTTGCCGTGCGTGCCGGCAACAGCGACGGTAGTGTAGCCGTGGCCCAAGGCAGAGAGCATCTTGGCACGGGGCCACACGGGAATACCAAGCTCGCGAGCGCGCACGAGTTCAGGGTTGGACTCCGGAATAGCGGTGGAGACAACAACCACGTCGGGCTTGACCTCGTCGATCGTGGCGGCCTCATGGCCCACATGTACCTTCACACCAGCGCGGGTAAGCTGGCGGATATAACGTGACGTCTTAAGGTCGGAGCCGGTAACGGCATAACCGCGCTCGTGCAGAACGAGGGCGATGCCGCTCATGCCGGCGCCGCCGATACCGATAAAGTGGGCGCTCTTAAACTCGGGCGCGGAGGTTGCAGTCTGGGAATCAGCCATGTGCTCGTGTACTCCTTGCGTAAACACTGCCTGTAACCCGTTAACTGTACCGCACCTACCGCATCAGCGCGAGGGCGACCGACGATATCCCGTCTAACTAACGCAAACCCTCTACCGCATCCGCCAGAAGAGCGGCGGCCCTATCCTGAGCCAGACCACGCGCCGCCTGACGCATGGCGTCGCGCGCCGCCGCGTCATCGACCAGGTGCAGCAGTTCATCGGCAAAGGCAGAACCGTCGATATCGGCATCGGCGCAGAGCACGCCGGCCCCGGCGTCGACCAGATACCGGGCATTGGTGGTTTGGTGGTCGGCCGTCGCATGCGGATACGGCACGAGCACCGAGGGCACGGCGAGCGCAGCGATCTCGGCCACGCTCGATGCGCCCGAACGCGAGAGCACCAAATCGGCAGCAGCCAACATATCGCCCATGTTGTCGATGTAAGGCTGGACGCGGTAACGCTTCGCCTCCTCGGGCGTCAGCGCCAAAGCGCGCTCGGTCTCCTCAAAGCCGTCGGCACCCGTCGAATGCAACACATAGAGGTTCTTGCGCGAAAGCAGCTCGTTTTTGAGCGAAACCACGCGCTCGTTGAGGTGCTGGGCGCCAAGTGAACCGCCAAAGACGAGCAGCAGCGTAGCGTCCTCGGGAACGCCAAGTGCCTTGCGGCCGCGAGCGCGATCGCCTTCGATTACCGAGCGACGTACGGGGTTGCCGGTCATGAGCACGTGGTCAGGGTCACCTTCGCGCTCAAAGACCGAACGCGCTGCCGGCACCGAGATGCACACGCGGGCGGCGTGGGAGTTCATCATCTTGTTGGCCAGGCCCGGAACAGAGTTCTGCTCATGCAGCAGATACGGAACGCCTGCGCCCTTGCACCACCCCAGCAGCGGAACCTCGACATAGGCACCAAAACCGACGGCAGCATCGGGCTTGCCGACCTTTGAGAAATGACTGGCGAGCGCACGTTTGGCCTTGTTGACACGCCACAGCGAGGTCAGCGCCGTCCAAGGACGGGAGCGGTCGAAGCCCGTGACCGTAATGGGCACAAAATCAAACCCAGCCTCGGGGACCAGACGACCCTCGAGCTTGCGCGACTGGCCCACGAACACAACGTGGTGGCCACGGTCACGCAGCTCTTCGGCCAAGGCGAGCGCGGGGTTGATGTGTCCTGCCGTGCCGCCGGCTGCAATAGCAACGGTCATTTTATCGGTCATGGTAGTCCCTTCGTACACGCGGTCCCTGGTCGTCGGTACGCAGACGCGCCGACGGGTCCGAGTTCAAATCGATTCGATTATATCCGCCGCCCGCGTTGCGAGGGCTGGGGCGCTGCGGACGACCTTGCGGAGCCATTCGCGGGCGTGGACGAGCTGCCGGCTCGGATGCAGAACCATCCAGAACGGTAAAGCCGCTACGCGAAGGTCGTTCACCGCGCACATGGGCTACGCCGGCGGTGCTCTCGTCCATAACGGCAAAGCTCTCACGGCGGCGGTCATACTCATCGCGGCGGGCGCTCTCGTACGAAACGCGCAGAATCAACCCGGCAAGCATAAGCGACACAATAATCGACGAACCGCCGTAGCTAATAAACGGCAACGGTTTGCCCGTCATGGGAAACACGTTGAGGATGCCCAGCGCGTTAATCAAAAACTGCACTGCGAGAATGACCGCGGAGCCAGACGCCATGAGCGCGCCCCGACGATCGGTCGCCTGCTCGGCAATGCGAAACGCCGAGTAGATCAGCATCGCAAACACCAAGAAGAACAGCACGGTTCCGACAAAGCCGACTTCCTCGCCAATGATAGCCAGGATGTAGTCATTGTGCGCCTCGGGCAGATACGAGTACTTCATGGTTGAGTTGCCGATGCCACGGCCGAACAGACCGCCCGAGGCAAAGGCCATGATGGCAAGCGTGGCCTGATAGCCGTCACCATACTCGTCGGCCCAAGGGTTCAAGGCAACCTGAATACGCACCATACGGTACGGCTCTGCGACAAGCGCAATCACGATCACGAGAATGCCGAAGATTAGCACGCCGATGATAAATCTGGGGTCGAGACCCGCAAACAACGCCATGCACATGAGGGTCAACAGGATGATCAGGACAGTACCGAAATCGGGCTGGATAAAGATCAGAAAGAGCGAAATGCCCAGGTAGATGCCCATCTTGCGAAGGAATTCGTTGATGTTGCCACCGGGCGAAAAGAAGCGATCGAGCATGATGGCCGAATACGCAATGGCAAATGGCTTTAAAAACTCGGAAGGCTGGAACTGAATGCCGGCGATGTTGAGCCAGCGCGTGGCGCCACGGCTGCCGCTGCCCACCAAGAACACCAGAAACAGTAGCCCTATCATGCCTATGAGGAAGATCCTGAGCACGTCTTCCCCAAACCAACTGTCCGGCAAGATGCGCACGATGGCAACCATAGCCAGCACGCCAACTCCGGCAAACGCGGCTTGTCGAAACAGAAAAAACGTCGCCGAGCCATTCTCGTGCAGCGCCTCGACCGAAGACGCCGAGTACACCATCAGCAGGCCAAAGCACACCAAGGTAAACAGGCAGGCCATGAATATCAAACGGGGGCGCATGATACGGGCGGGAACGCCGGCAATATAGCGTTCGCTAAACGTCTGCCCGCCGCGACCGGAACGCGGTGTGCTGCGCCGCGAGGAAGCACGGTCCGAGTCGGGCCTCCTCATACCTTGTCGGGGGCTCTCCTCTCTCACCGGCAACCCCTATTCCATTTGCGATTTCGCCGCAGCGGCAAGCTGGGCCACATAGTCCTTAAACACGCGGCCGCGCTCCTCATAGCCCGAGAACTCATCGAACGAAGAGCAGGCAGGAGAAAGTAAGATCACGTCGCCACGGCTCGACAGCGAACGGGCGACGTCCACGGCATCGCGCAGGTCATCCGCCTGGGCGATATCCACGTCACCATCGACATCGGCCTCGTCCATAGCGGCGGTAAAGCGCTCGCGCGCATCGCCAAAGCAAACGACCGAGCGCACGTTGTCCATAACGACGCGGGCAAAGTCCGCAAGCGGCGTACCCTTATCGTGGCCGCCGAGCAGCAAAATCACATCGTCGTCGGGAAACGCCGTCAGGGCCTTTTCGACTGCATCGGTGTTCGTTGCCTTGGAATCGTTGACGTAGCGCACGCCATCGATCTCGCCACAGGGCTCAACGCGGTGCTCCAGCGGCTGGAACGATGCCAAACCACGGCAAATGCCCTCGGGATCGGCACCGACGGCCAAAGCAGCCGTGGCAGCACATAGGGCATTGATGACATTGTGATGGCCCGAGATCTTGAGCTCGGAAGTGGCGACAAGCTGAGTCTCGACGCCCTTCAGGCGGACGACCAACTTGCCGTCGCGCACAAAGGCGGCGTCTGCACCCTCGGGCTCGTCAAAAGCGACCTTGCAGATGCGGCGGCCCGGCATGTAGATGTACTCATCGAACTCATGGATGCCGGCATCCTCAACGTCGATAACCACGAGGTCGTCGTCGACCATATTCTCGAACAACTTGATCTTGGCAAGCGCATAGTTCTTGTGGCTCTTGTGCCAGCCCAGGTGGTCGGGCGTGATGTTGAGCAGCACCGCCACGCGAGGATGAAGCTCGGCGGTCGTAGCAATCTGATAACTCGACAGCTCGGCCACAAACCACTCATTATGTGCGCGGCCGTCGATCTCGTTCACCGGCGGCTCACCGATATTGCCGACGGCCACGCTGGCTTCACCGGCGGCCTTGAGCAGATAATCAGTCAGCGACGTGGTAGTTGTCTTGCCGTTGGTGCCCGTGATGGCAATCCAATTTTGGGGAGACAAGCGATAGGCAAACTCGGGCTCGCCCATAATCTGAGCGGCATGCTCACGCCCCGCCTTAAAGAAGGACGAGAACTCCGAAATACCCGGGCATGTCACGCACACGTCATAGGCGCCCTCGACCTGTTCGGCCCCATAGACAAACGACGCACCAGCAGCCTCGAGCGCACGCGTGGCGTCATTGGGCTCAGAGGTGCCGCCGCCATACACGGTAACGGCGCTTACGCGCTCGGGATGTGCCAGCGCCCAGCGGGCGACATCGAGACCGGATTTGCCCTGACCCAAAACGAGCAGGCTAAAGACATCAGCAAGAGGCATGAAAGACCACTATCCCAACTGGAAGAACAAAGCAAGGCCAACGGCACCAAAGGCCGCAGCGATAATCCAAAAACGGATGACGACCTTGGTCTCGGCCCAGCCCTTCTTTTCGAAATGATGATGGATGGGCGCCATAAGGAAGACGCGCTTGTGCGTAAAGTGGAAGTAGACAACCTGAATCATGACCGACAGGGTCTCAACGATAAACAGGCCGCCGATGATGAGGGAGACGACCTCGGTGTTGGTCATGATGGACGTGCAGGCAAACGCGGCGCCCAGGGCAAGCGAGCCGGTATCGCCCATAAAGATGCTCGCCGGATAGCAGTTGAACCACAGAAAGCCCAAGCAGGCACCGGCACACGCGGTGCAGAAGATGGACAGGTTCACGTCTCCGTGCAAAAACGCCATGGCAGCCATGGCGAGCATGGCGATCATGGAGGTGCCGCCAGCAAGACCGTCAAGGCCATCGGTCAGGTTCACGGCATTAGAAAGACCGGCGATCATCAGCCAGCAAAAGACAATGTAGAGCCACGGGAACGAAAGGCCGCAGATGGTGGTCGAAAGAACACCGAGGTCAATCGTCAGGCCGCCGGGAAAACGAATCTCGGGGGCGACGCCGCACCAGTTGACGGCAAGTACCGTAAAGGTGACACAGATAATGGTTAGGCCGATCATCTTGGCATGAGGCGTCAGACCGAGCGAGCGCCCGTGCGTAACGGAGGTCAGGTCGTCGATCAGGCCCAGCACGCCGGTCGCCAGCGTGGCGAGCAGCACGAGCACGAGCTCGGTGGTGAGCTTGCCCATCAGCAGGCAGGTCAGCGAGATCGCGACGAGGATGACAACGCCACCCATGGTGGGCGTTCCCTGCTTAACCAAATGACGCTTGGGGCCGTCGGCACGAACCTGCTGGCCGATACCCTCGACCTTGAGCAGCTTGATCCACCACGGCATGAGCAGCAGCGCAATGGCAGCGGCGATGCCAAGCCCCAAAAAAGCCTGATACGTTGGATACGAGGGATTGCCGAACATGGGCTAGCACACACCTTCCACAAAGCGGTCGAGCTCAACAAAACGGGAACCCTTGACCAGTACAACATCATGTTTTTCAAGCGCGCCGCCCATGCGGTCGAGCACCTGCTGATAATCGGAGAACACCTGGATGCGGTCCTCGTCCATGCCCATCATGCGCGCGGCATCGGCCATAAGCTGGGCCAGCTCACCACCCACGCACGCCAGCATGTCGAGCTTCTTGGCGGCGGCATAGGCGCCCACGAGCTCATGCATGCGAGGAGCCTCATCGCCCATCTCGCCCATCTCGCCCAGGATCGCCATGCGAGACCCCGTGCACGAAAGCGAGCACAGCAGATCGAGGCCAGCAGCCATGGATTCGGCACTGGCGTTATAGGAATCGTCGATGACGCGGGCACCGCTCTTGGCGCGCTTGATCTCTTGGCGGTGACCGGTGATCGTGAGGCCCCTAAAGGCAGCATCGATCTGCTCGGGCGTCACGCCCAGGCGATAGGCAACCGCGGCGGCCTTAACGGCATTTGGGACGGACTGCACGCCGGGGATGGCAAGCATGGTATCGATTGTCTCGCCCTGACCAAAATCGAGCGTAAAGACCGGACGGCCCTCGTCATCAACTCGAACGTCGCGGGCACGGACCTCATCATCGTCCGAGACGCCGGCCAGCATCACGTCGATACCAGCAGGCTGGGCGAACGTATCGCGAATGAACGGCGTAAAGTCGTCCTCGCCGCCCAAAACCAGCAGCGGCAAGAAGTCGCCAGCGGCGCACATACCCTGGACAATCTCGGCCTTAGCGCGGGCGATGTTCTCGCGGCTACCCAAAATGCCGATATGAGAGGTACCAATCTTGCTCACGATGGCAAGGTTGGGATTGGCGGACTGGGACAGGCGCTCGATCTCGTGGAAATGGTTCATGCCCATCTCGAGCACCAGGACCTCGGTATCGGCCGGAGCGGAAAGCACCGTGAGTGGCATGCCGATCAGGTTATTGAAATTGCCCTTGGTGGCCCAGACACGATAGCGCTTGGCGAGCACAGCGGCGAGCACGTCCTTGGTCGTCGTCTTGCCGATGGAACCGGTAATACCAACGACCAGGCAGCCAAGCTCCAGACGGTACGTGTGCGCCAAACGCAGCAGAAACTCCTCGGGATCATCGGTCAGCAAGATGGCACAGCCCTTGTCCTGCGCCAGCGAGACCAGCTCGGCCTCGGGCTCACGCATCATCACGACGGCGCCGGCACCCGACTGGACGGCACGGGAAGCAAAATCATTGCCGTCGACGTTTTCACCGGGAAAGGCGACAAAAATCGTCCCTTCCTCGACCTGGCGCGAGTCGATAACGCACCCGCGGCATACCTGATCGGCTTCTCCCGTCACGGTTCGGGCCCCTGTTGCGGCCGCGAGGTTGTTGACGGCGATCTCTATCATTGCAGCTCCCCTGTAAACCTAATAATGCTATCGGCGTATTGTATCCCAGCGCCGCGCATGCGTGGTGCAGGGCATGTGAACACCCCTCATATGGGACAACAAACCACGCCCCAAAGATTGTAACCCCCTACTTCGTGTGCGGGATACCCAGCACGTCGAGCGCGTTGGCCATAATGGACTGGAACGGCACCGCAGCGGCATCTGAGCCGCTCGGCGTTCCGTCGAGCGTGATATAGCACAGCACCTTGGGCGATTGTGCCGGTGCAAAGCCCATAAAGGACGACATGTAGTTCTCCTTGAGGTAGCCGCCGTTCTCGTCGGCTCGTTCGGCCGTACCGGTCTTACCCGCCACGTCATAGCCGTCAACCGCGCCGCCAACGCCCGTTCCCTCGGACACGACCGTCTGCATGCACGATGTCACCTGGGATGCGGCGTCCTCCGAAATCGCGCGCTCGCCTTCGCCCCAGTCCTTCTCGTCGCCCTTGCTGGACTTATAGAAGTGCGGGGTCATCATCACGCCGCCGTTGGCGATGCCGCCCACGGCACGTGCGATCTCAATCGGCGAGACGGACAGCGCCTGTCCAAAGCTCATCGAACCCAGCGTGGCGCCGTCATACTGGTCACGCTCCTTGACGATGCCCAGGCTCTCGCCCGGAAAATCGACACCGGAGCTGTGACCTATGCCCCACTTGTCCACATAGGCGGCAAAGTCATCCGCACCGATCTTGCGCCCCACCAGGACAAAGCCCACGTTGGACGAACGGCGCATCATCTCGCGCACATCCATGGTCATGGCATAGTCGCGCTTGTCGGCATCGGTGACGGTATCGTCACCCACCTTGATGCTCGCCGGCACCTCAAACGACGTACTCGATCGCACGACGCCCAAGTCGAAGCCGGCGCCCGCCACGAGCGTCTTAAAGACCGAGCCGGGCTCGTAGGCGTCGGTGACCAGGCGCAAGTTCATATCCTCGGTCTTGGCGTTTTCCAGATCGGTCTGGTCGTAGGTCGGGTACGAGCAGGCGGCGAGAATTTCACCAGTCGTGGGGTCGGTGACCAAAGCCGAGCCGTTCTTGGCCTTTGTCTTCTCGACAGCCTCCGCCAAAGCATCCTCAGCCGCTCGCTGCATATTGACGTCGAGCGTCGTCACGATGTCAACGCCGTCGACCGCAGCCACCTTTTTATAGGCACCGCCCGCGATATAGCTGCCGTCCCTCGCGCGCTCGCGCACGAGGGTACCATTCGTGCCGGTCAGAAGCTTGTTGTATTGCTTTTCGAGACCCGTCAAGCCGTCGTTGTCTACATTCACTACACCCAGCACCTGCGATGCCAGATTGCCGTATGGATATACGCGCTTCATGGCCTGCTCAAAAAGCACGCCGGGCAGGTTCTTCTTCTCCAGCGCCGCAGCATCGTCTTCGTCCACCTGGCGCTTGATATACACCCAGGTGCCATCGGACTCGACGAGCTTGCGGCAGGTCTTTTTATCGATTCCAGTTGCCTTGACCAGCGCCGACACCGTCTTGTCAACATCCTCGACAAGCTGCGGGTTCACGGCGATGTTGCGACATTCGACCGACGACGCCAGCACGTTACCGTTGCGGTCGTAGATGGTGCCGCGTTTGGCATAGAGGGTCTGTGCAAGCAGGCGGCGCGCATCGGCACGCTCGCGCAGTTTATCGGCTTCGACAATTTGATAGTCGGCAAGGCGAAAGACGCCCAAGCCCAAACCAAGCCCGATGAAGCCCATGATGGCTTTGCGGCGAGGCAGAGGCGTGCCTGTGAGCCATTCGGTCGACGAACTCTTGCGCGACCTGGTGTTATGCATTTGAGGGCCGTCCGAGCCGCGAAGTCGCGACGCCGGGTCGTTGCCACGGGACTGCCCGGCGTTGTAAGATTGCCGACCCGTTCCTTGATAACCAGAACGTCCCCGCGACGAGGGACGTCCAGAACCGCGGCCCCCATCGGAACCGCGGCGATAGTCATTTGTCATACTCAGCTACCGTCTTGCTACTGAGCGGTCGCGGTCGCGTTGGCGCCCGCGGCTGCATCCTGCGAAAAGTCAAGTGTAACGCTCTCGCTGGGCTCCACCATGCCATAAGCGCCCGCAAGGTCGCGAATGCGCGTGTCGGCGCCATAGACCGAATGCATGACCTCCAGGTCGGAGCTCTCATCGGTCGCCTTTTCGAGCGTGTTGGTAAGCTCGGCGTTGCTGTTGAGCACCTGGGCCGTAACGCCGGCGAGTGCCACGCGGGCGACGCCGATCGTCATGAAGATAGCCGCAATGATGCAAAACGTTTTAAGAACGCTCATGAAAACCGGGCTTACCGCCTGGTTTGCCTGACGGCCCGCGCCCGTGTAGACATCAAAGCGCGGCGTGCGCTGCTCACGGGGAGCAACGGGGGCCTGCGGCGTCTCACGATAGGCGGGCATGGCGTTCATATCATAGGCGAGTGCTGCGCTTGAAGTGTTGTAGCCCATGATATGCCGCCTCCCATCCCGAGTACGTTGGTAGTGTGTTTAAGCTTCGTTTATGGTGCGAGCGGGAGGTCCAATATCGCGCGGTCGCGCCTACAGACGCTGCGCCACGCGGATTTTGGCTGATCTCGCCCGAGGGTTGCGCTCAACCTCATCAGGCTGGGCAACCAAGGGTTTGCGGGTGATGACCTTGAGTATCGGCACGTTGCCGCACACGCACACCGGAATCTCCGGCGGACACGTGCACCCCTGGCTCATCTCCTTAAAGTGGTTCTTTACGATACGGTCCTCGAGCGAGTGATACGAGATGACGCAGATACGTCCGCCCGGGTTGAGCCACCTGGTGGCGGCATCAAGCCCTCGTTCGAGCACATCGAGCTCGTGATTGACCTCGATGCGAATGGCCTGGAAACTTTTCTTGGCCGGGTGTCCGCCATGCCGACGAGCGGCAGCCGGGATACCCGCCTTGATGATCTCGACAAATTGGCCGGTGGTTTCGATCGGTTCTTGCTCGCGGCGGCGCACGATCTCGCGCGCAATCTGCGAGGCGAACTTCTCTTCTCCGTAGACGCGTAGAATCCGGGCGAGGTCGTGTTCGTTATAGGTGTTGATGACCTCAGCTGCGTTTAAGGTGTTATTACCCGGATCCATCCGCATGTCCAATGGGGCGTCCTCGTTATACGAAAAGCCCCTGCCAGGGATATCGAGTTGCGGTGACGAAACGCCCAAATCGAACAGGAAGCCATCGACCCCGGGCACCTCGGCCGAGCAAAGCAGCTCGTCCAAGTCGCCGAAGTTGCCCTTCAGCAGCTGGTGCGGAACGCCGGGAACCTCGCGGTCCAGACGGGCACCAGCGGCCTCGAGGGCCATGTCGTCCTGATCGACGCCGAGCAAAAGGCCCGTCTCCCCCACCTGCGCGGCCATCTTTACCGAATGGCCGGCACCGCCAAGGGTGCAATCGCAGACAACGGAGCCGCTCTTTAGCCGCAGCGACTCAAGCACTTCGCCGAGCATGACAGGTTCATGCCGATATTCTTGTGTCAAGATCCCACGCTCCATCCGTTACCCGTGCCTTGCCCTTACGAGAAGAAGAGGTCCAGCAGGGCCTCATCGTCATCGTCCTCATCGGCCGCGGCGCGATCCCAAACCTCAAGGTGGTCGTAGTTGCCCACAACCGTGACCTCGCGGTCGAGGTTCGCCTGCTTGCGGAGAGACTCGGAAAGACCGATACGACCGGCGCTGTCCACGTCCATCGACGTGGTGCGCTTGTTGATCGCCCTCATGAGCTTCTGGTCGTTGATGTCACGCGGGTTAAAACCCTCGTGGCCCTCACGACCCGCGAAGAGTCCTTCGACCCACTTATCGAAGGCCTCGGCAGAGAACACGTACAGAGCATCGACATCCAGGGCTTTGAACACGCGAACGTGCTCTCCAAGCTCCTCGCGAAGGGGTGCAGGCAGGGACAGACGACCTTTTGCATCGAGATTGCGCTCGTATGCACCCGTCATTCCCATGTGCGCCCTCCCCTCGGTTACTCAGATGGCACGTACGCGGGGAACCGCCCCGCCTGTCGACGTCATCAATAATATGGGGAACCGCCCCATTTTTCAACACCTTTCCCCACCCCTTCCCCCACCCCGCCCCACCACTCCACCCTCAATATGTTGTAAAACACCCCCGAGCATATGTTCGAGAACACAATATGTTGTGTTTGCAGCAAAGGCGTGATGCCACCTGTAGAACCACGCCCGCGAACCTCAACCTTCAAGTTGACCTTGAGGCGATTTTTACGTCCCTTTACACGCCGTTCACATCGCCCCCAAACTCCCCCACCCAAGGCCCGTGCGGCCCACCACCGCGACGCCAAGTGGCGAAAAATGGGACGGGCCCCAGATTGCCCATGCGCGCGCAAAAGCACGCCGCGGCAATCTGGAGCCCGTCCCCAAATACCTATAAATATGCAGGTCAGCGATGTGTTAACAATGTGCCAGCGGGTGCGCCGCCAAATAGACCTCGGTCAGTTGCGTACGATCGACATGCGTGTAGACCTGCGTGGTCGATATATCGGCATGTCCCAAGATCTCCTGTAGCACACGGAGGTCTGCGCCGCCCGCAAGCATATGGGTGGCAAAGGAGTGACGCAGCGTATGGGGATGGAGCCCCACCAGTCCCACCTGGCGCCCGTAGCGCTCACAGATGGCATGGATGCCCTGGCGCGACAGACGGCGGCCGTTCTTATTTAAAAAGACCGCCGAGGTCTCGGTTCCGCGGGCATGGGCCGCCAAGCGAGAACGCCCCTCAGTTACATAAAGCGTCAGAGCTCGCGCCGCGCTTCCCACCAGCGGGGACAGGCGTTCCTTCGAGCCCTTACCGCGAACGAGCACAAAGCCATCGTCGATATGGATATCGCCCACATCGAGTCCCACCAACTCGCTCACACGCAAACCGCATCCGTAGAGCACTTCCAAGATGGCATGGTCGCGCAAGCCCATCTCGCCCTCGGGGAAGTCTTGATCGAGCAGCGCCGAGACATCCTCCACCGATAGATACTCCGGCAAACGCTCAGCCTTTTTAGGCAGGCGCAACGCCGCCGTTGGATTTTGGGCCACAGCCCCATCGCGCACCAAAAAGGCATGCAGGCCCTTCACGGCCGCAAGCGCACGCTCCACCGAGGCATCCGAATAGCCCCCATCGCGACGGTCGGCGACAAAGCCCTCCACGACCTGACGGGTCACCTCTTCAAAAGACACAATACCCACCCGCTCCAGATAGGCGCAGTACGTCGTCAGGTCACGACGATAGGCCGCAATCGTGTTGCGCGCCAAACCCCGCTCGACCGCAAGGTAATCGAGATACTCCCCCGCCGCCACGGCGAGCGACGAGGGAGTAGCTTCGGTATGTTCCTTATTCGCCGGCACCCTTAGTCCGTAGCGAGGTTCATGGGCGTCACCTGCAGACGGTCGACACCCTCGTGCTGGCCGATCGAAGCGCGCACGAACTCGCGGAACAGCGGCTGCGGGTTGGTCGGGCGGCTCTTGAACTCGGGATGAGCCTGGGTTGCCACATACCACGGATGCACATCGCGCGGCAGCTCGACCATCTCGACCAGGCGCTCGTCAGGCGACAGACCCGAGATAACCAAACCGGCGTCCTCGAGCTGGTCACGGAAGGCGTTGTTGAACTCAAAGCGGTGACGGTGACGCTCGTAGACGAGCTCCTCGCCATATGCCTCGCGAGCAAGGGTATCGGCGGCGAGCTTGCACGGATAGGCGCCCAGGCGCATGGTGCCGCCCTTCTCGGTCACGTCCTCCTGCGAGCTCATCAGATCGATGACGCTAAACGGGCCGTCCGGATCGAACTCGGAGGAGCTGGCGCCGGCAAGGCCGACGACGTTGCGGGCGAACTCGCACACGGCCACCTGCATACCCAGGCAAATGCCCAGATACGGAATCTTGTGCTCACGGGCAAACTCGGCCGCGAGGATCTTGCCCTCCAGGGCGCGCTTGCCAAAGCCGCCGGGGACCAGGATGCCCGAGGCGTCGCCCAAAACCTCGGAGACATTCTGCTCGTCGAGGCTCTCGCCGTCGACCAGCTGGACGTCCACATGGCGATCGTAGAAGACGCCCGCATGGTGCAGGGCCTCGATAACCGACAGGTACGCATCGGGCAGCTGCGTGTACTTACCCACGACGGCGATCTTCACCTTGTCGGCGTGATGGTTGGCGTGATTCTGTTTGCGCAGGAACTCGTTCCACTCGCTCATGTCGCGCTCACGCGGATCCAGACCCAGGCGTTCGCAAATGCGCAGGTCAAAGTCCTGCTCGGCAAGCAGCTGCGGAACATCGTAAATGCTCGCGCAGTCCTCGTTGGTAAAGACGCAATCGGTGTCGACGTCGCAGAAGCTTGCGATCTTTCCGCGGATAGCGTCATCGATATGGTGGTCGGAGCGCAGCACGATGATATCGGGCTGGATGCCAAAGCTGCGGAGCTCCTTGACGGAATGCTGCGTGGGCTTGGTCTTGACCTCGTGGGCGGCGGCGATATAGGGAACGAGCGACACGTGGATGTAGCAGACGTTCTCGGGGCCGGCCTCCTTGCGGTACTGGCGGATGGCCTCGACAAACGGCTGCGACTCGATGTCGCCGATCGTGCCGCCCAGCTCGGTGATGACTACATCGGAGCCGGTCTGCTCCTCGATGCGGCGGAACTTGTCCTTAATGGCATTGGTGACGTGAGGAATCACCTGCACGGTACCGCCCAAAAAGTCGCCGCGACGCTCGCGGGCGATCAAGCTCTTATAGATGGCGCCGGTCGTAAAGTTGGAATCGCGGGTCAGGTTCTCATCAATAAAGCGCTCGTAATGACCCAGGTCCAGGTCGGACTCGTAACCATCCTCGGTAACGAAGACCTCACCATGCTGGAAGGGGCTCATGGTACCGGGGTCGACGTTCAGATACGGGTCGGCCTTCTGCATCGTTACTTTGTAGCCACGCGACTTGAGCAGACGGCCCAGCGAGGCCGCGGTGATACCCTTGCCCAGGGACGAAACCACGCCACCGGTTACGAACACATGCTTGGTCATATTGAGTTACCTGCGCTTCCCGTAGAAGTTGTTTATCCACATCTTACGGGTCTTCATTGTAATACTCGCGCCGCGGACCGTTCGCAATTTTTCTCGCGTGCGATTGCATTTCTCAATCTTGAAACAAAACGCCGCCCGGTTTCCCAGGCGGCGTCGCTGTGGCAAGGGTTACATGCTGCTATCGATCAGCAACCTCGTCCTCAAGCATTTCTTGAACGAGCATGCCGGTACGGACGCCCTCAAGATACCACTCGCCACGTTCGGTGAGGCAAATGCCATTTGCAAGCTGACCGCCGTCGTCGCTATAACGCGAGACGACATCAATCATGCCTTCGGAATCCAAGCGATCGATTGCGGCGCGGACACGATACGGCGAAACCCCCACGCGCTCGGCAAGCGTTTTGCGCGAGAAACCATACGGCCCGCCATTGTCTTCGGTTTGCTGGTCGATCTCCATCAACACCAGCACCTCGACACGCTTCATATCGTTGACACTCGCACGACCCTTGCCCGCCATAGCAGCCTCCTCAAACCGAGCACGAGCATCTAACGCGCCGTGCGCGACCGACACACCTCACGATGGCAGGTAATATCCATCATGCGGCATCCCGCTAAGGATGAAACAGTTACGGTTATTGTATACCGCTCAAATTGTTTCTAGGCAGGTAAACAGCTATTTTTCGCCGAAATAGGCGCTTTATTGATCAAAAAGCCGTACCGGACGCTAACCCGATACGGCCAAAATGCAATGCAATTACCGCGGTGCTTCAAACTTAGCGATGGAAGAAACCGCGGCGCTCAAACTTGGGCTCGCAGCACACGTTGATACCCAGTTTGCGCAGTACCGTCTCGTCCGTCGGCGAGATAATCACGCTAAAGAAGGCATCGCAACCGCGCAGCTGCTCCAGGCCCGAAAGGACGCGAGCGGCCGTCTCACTCGTGGCCGAGGTGATCGACAGCGCCATAAGCGTCTCGTCGGTGTGGAGGCGCGGGTTTTTGCTGCCCAGGAAATGCGTCTTGAGCTTGCTGATGGGCTCGATCGCCTCATCGCTGATAACCTCGAGCTCAAGGTCGACGCCCGAGACGTGCTTGAGGGCGTTCATAATGAGCGAACTTGCGGCGCCCAGGCGCGTGGAGGTCTTACCGGTCACCACGGAGCCATCGGGCATGACCATGGCACCCACGGGACCACCCGTCAGTTGCTCCCTGGTGAGGGCCGCCGAGCGCGCCGGTGAGTAGTTCTTATCGATGCCGGCTTTCTTCATAATAATCTTGAGACGGTCGACTTGCTCATCGCCCACGCCGGTACGGCGCACATTTTCGACCGCGGTAAAGTAGCGGCGGACAATCTCCATCTTGGAAGCGTCGCGGCAGGCATCGTCATCGGTGATGGCAAAGCCGACCATATTGACGCCCATGTCCGTAGGGCTCTGGTAGGGGCTCTTGCCCAGGATCTTTTCCATCAGGGCACGGACTACCGGGAAGGCCTCGACGTCGCGGTTGTAGTTGACCGTGGTCTTGTTGTAGGCCTCAAGGTGGAACGAATCGATGATATTGGCGTCGTCGAGGTCAGCCGTGGCGGCCTCGTAGGCAATATTGACCGGATGCGTCAGAGGAAGATTCCAGACCGGGAAGGTCTCGAACTTGGCATAGCCGGCGGCGGTACCGTGCTTATGCTCGTGATACAGCTGCGAGAGGCAAGTAGCGAGCTTGCCCGAGCCGGGGCCGGGTGCCGTCACGACAACGAGCGGACGCGTGGTCTCGACAAACTCGTTCTTGCCGTAGCCATCGTCGGACACGATCAGATCGACATCGTGCGGATACCCCTCGATGGGATAGTGCAGCTTGGCGGGAATACCGAGCGCGTTCAAGCGGTTGCGGAACACATCGGCAGCAGGCTGGCCGGCGTACTGGGTGATGACCACAGCCGCGACGGCAAAGCCGTTGCCGCGGAACAGGTCAACCAGGCGCAGCACATCCTCGTCATAGGTAATGCCAAGGTCACCACGAGCCTTGTTTTTCTCGATGTGGTTCGCGTTGATCGCGATGATAACCTCGACATCGTCGGCGATGCTCTTGAGCATGCGGAACTTGCTGTCCGGTTCAAAACCCGGCAGCACGCGGCTCGCATGATAGTCATCGAACAGCTTGCCGCCAAACTCCAAATAGAGCTTGCCACCAAACTGTGAGATGCGCTCCTTAATGTGAGCAGCCTGCAGCTCGATATACTTCGCGTTGTCGAAACCCTGGCGCATATATGGCTCCCGTCCCGTTTCCATTTAATGTTCTAGGCGATTATAACGGAGCAGACCCTCCCCAACGCCCAAGCAATCAACTGGCACCAACCAAACACGCCATCGATAAGTTGCGGTGAAATAGTTCCCGTTTAACCCCTCAAGACGGCCAAACAGGAACTATTCCACCGCAACTTCCCCTTTTTGGTTCAAACAAACCTGGCCTTTGTATCAATAATGGAAACGTCGCAGGTTGAGCATAAGCCAGCGAAAGCCCACCAGAGTAGGCAAAGCGCCCTCTGCACCAACAATGGAAAGCGCCGCAGGCAGAGGACGGACAGCGAGCGCCGTCCAGAACGTACAAGTTGGCATGAAAAAGGCGAGGCATAGACCTTTTGGTCATGCCTTGCCTTTTGAATGACAAATTGTCGTTCTGGACGGCGCGTAGCGTCGACCGGTTCCGCGGTTTGGTAAAACCGCGGAACAAAAAGTCGCCCCCTCCCGCGCACGGAACGGGAGGGGGCTAAAGGTAGGAGTCTACCGGTGGGTTGACCCCACCGGACAGACGATGACCAGGTGATCCTTTACAGGATCGTCAAGGTTTCCGTGGGGTACCCGTTGGGTACTTAGAGCAACACGCAGGCGACGGTCAGGATGATGGCGCAGACGACGGAGAGCGCGACGATGAGCTTAAGGGCAAACTTGAGCCAGGTCGTCCACTCGATCTTGGCCAGGGCGAGACCGCCCATGATGGCGCCGGAGGTCGGGGTGAACAGGTTCACGACACCGATGGCGGCGGAGAAGATCATGACCATGACCTCGGGCGAGAAGCCGAGCTTAACAGCCAGCGGTCCCATGATGGGCATGGAGACGGTGGCCATACCGGAGGTCGAGGGGATCAGGAAGGACAGGCCGAAGTAGACCAGGAAGCTCATGGGAGCGAAGATCACACCGGACAGGCCAGCCAGGGCATTGGCGGCAGCGTCGAGGACGTAGACGTCGAGGCCGGTGTTAGCCATGAGGACAGAGATACCACGAGCGAGGGCGATGACGAGAACAACGGACATCATGTCGGCAGCGCCGGTGATGAAGGTGTTGACGATCTGCTTCTCGGACAGGCCACCGATGATACCGATCAGGACAGCCATGAGAAAGAACCAGGTGGAAGCCTCGTCGAAGTACCACTGGCCAATGGGCAGGCCGGTGATCAGGGCAGACCAGCCCTGGACGACGGCGTTACCGTCGGCATCGTAGACAGCGCCAGCGTCAAAGAAGTTGGCGACGCCCTCGTTGAGGTCGGCCAGCGGGATGAAGCCGACGATCATGACGACGAAGGTGAAGGCAAAGGCGATCAGAACACCCTTCTGACGACCGGTGAGCTTGACCTCATTGTGAACCTCGGAAGCAGCCTTGCCGTGAGCCTCTTCGGCGTCCTTGAGCTCCTGCATCGACAGGATGGTGGAACCCTTGTCAGCCTTGACCTTCTTGGCATAGCTCATGACGAAGAAGATGGACATAGCAGTGGTAACAATCCACAGGACGGCACCGAGGCCGATGATGATGGACTGGTTGACCTCAATGCCAACGCCGGTCAGAGCGTCGACGGCAGCGCCGACGGCGAACGGGTTAACCGTGGAGCCCAGGCAGCCGCAGCCAGCGCCGAGCAGGACGGTGGCGGCACCGACCATCGGGTCGAAGCCAGCGGCCATCATGGTAGCGGCAAGCAAGGCGTAGAAGGGAACGGTCTCCTCGCACATACCATAGGTGGTACCACCGAGGGAGAAGATGAGCATCAGCACGGGAATGAGCATGATCTCATTACCCTTAAGCTTCTGCACCAGGACGGCGATGCCGTTGTCCAGGGCGCCGGTCTCGGTCATCATGCCGAGGAAGCCGCCCAGGATCATAACGAAGAGGCAGACGGGCAGAGCGTCAGCGAAGCCCTTAATCGGGGCGGTGCAGAAATCGCTCAGACGGGCGGCAGTAACCGCGCCACCGGACGTGCCGGAGACGATAACGGTAATCACTGCGACAATTGCCAGCAGAGCAAGAAGAATGGTGAACGATGAAGGCATACCGCGCTTTTTCTTAGCGGTCTCAGTCATAGTTCTCATCCCCCCTTCATAAATCATTTACTGATCTCGCCCGAAGCGGCTCTTCCGTGCCGTGCCTGCCGCCTGGTGCGAGATATTTACCAGACAAAGCCGCTCGGGGTGTGCAGCAAGACACCCCGAGCGAGATGCTAGATGCTCTTACTTGAGCGTGGCGTACATGACAGCCTTGATGGTGTGCATGCGGTTCTCGGCCTCGTCGAAGACCTTGGAAGCGGGGCTCTCGAAGACCTCGTCGGTGACCTCCTGCTCGGTGATGCCGAACTGCTCGCACTTCTCGGCGCCAATGGTGGTGTTGGTGTCGTGGAAGCTGGGCAGGCAGTGCAGGAAGATGGCGCCCGGGTTGGCCATAGCCATGACCTCGGAGGTAACACGATACGGGGTGAGCTGAGCGATACGCTCGGCCCAGACCTCGTCGGGCTCGCCCATGGAGACCCACACGTCGGTGTAGATAACGTCGGCACCGGTGACGCCGTCCTTGACGTCGGTGGTCAGCTTGATGGTGCAACCGTTGGCCTCGGCGATGGGCTTGCAGGCCTCGATGACGTCGTCGGCGGGCATGCACTCCTCGGGGCCGCAGGCCACGAAGTTCATGCTGAGCTTGGAGCAGACGACCATGAGGGAGCGAGCGACGTTGTTCTTGCAGTCGCCCATGAAGACGAGGGTCTTGCCCTTGATGTCGTAGTTGAAGTTCTCCTGGACGGTCAGGATATCGGCGAGCATCTGGGTGGGATGCCACTCAGTGGTCAGGCCGTTCCACACGGGCACGCCGGACTTAGCAGCGAGCTCCTCGACGTCGTCCTGGGCAAAGCCACGGAACTCGATGCCGTCATACATGCGGCCGAGAACGCGGGCGGTGTCCTCGATGGACTCCTTCTTGCCCATCTGCGACGAACCGGGATCGAGATAGGTCACGCCCATGCCCAGGTCCATGCCGCCGACCTCGAAGGCGCAGCGGGTACGAGTGGAGGTCTTCTGGAAGAGCAGAACGATGTTCTTGCCCTCGAGATAGCGATGCGGAACGCCAGCGCGCTTCATATCCTTGAAGTTCTTGGAGAGCTTGAGCAGGTACTCGATCTCCTCGGTGGTGAGGTCGAGAAGCTTGAGGAAGCTACGGCCGGAGAGGTTAACACCCATGGTTCGATTCCTTTCGAAGAAATGAATTACGTAAGTATCAGTGTTGCCCGTTTAACGGGCGAAGCCGGTGCGGTTGTAGGGGGACCGCACCGGAAACGGAAAGACTTAGAGGTCCTCGCGCCAGAAGGGCATGCTCATGCAGCGCGGGCCGCCGCGGCCGCGGGAGAGCTCTGCGGAGGGCACGACGAGAAGGTCCAGGCCCTCCTTGTACAGCACGTCGTTGGTGACGGTGTTGCGGGCGTAGACGCAGATCTTGCCGGGCTCGACGCACAGGGTGTTGGAGCCGTCGTTCCACTGCTCGCGGGAGGCCGCGATCGGGTCGCCGCCGCCGCAGGGGATCAGCTTGACCTGGTCGACGCCGGTGGCGTCCTCCAGGACGTGCTCGAGGGTGTCCTCGATCAGGCGGATGTTCACGTCGCCCGGGTTCTTGCCGGCGGTCAGCTCGTAGACGCGCAGGGTGCCCATGATGGCGGGGTGGATCGTGAACTTATCGACGTCGATCTGGGTGAAGACCGTGTCGAGGTGCATGAAGGCGCGCGAGACCGGGATGTCGAAGGCCAGGATGCGCTCGACCTTGGAGTCGGAGTTCCAGAAGATGTTCTGGGCCATGACGTCGATCGCGGCGGCCTGGGTGCGCTGGGAGATGCCGACGGCGAGGGTCTTCTCGTTGATGTTCAGCACGTCGCCGCCCTCGGTGTGGAACTGGCAGTCGCGGCGGAAGTACAGCGAGACGTCCTTGTAGTCGGGGTGGTACTTGAAGACGTACTTGCCGTACAGGGTCTCGCGGTTGCGGGTGACCGAGTACATGCGGTTGAGATTGACGCCCTCGCCGACGACCGCGAACGGGTCGCGGGTGAAGTAGAGGTTGGGCATCGGGTCGATGATCAGGTCGGACTCGGACTCGGAGTTGACCAGGGAGTCGAGGGTCGTGGAGGCCGTGAGGGGCATGTCGATCTCGGACTTGGTCATGCCGGCCATGGTCTTCTTGACGAACTCGAGGTTGTCCTCGATGGAGTCCAGCTTCTCGCGGACGATCTGCGGCATGTGCTGGCCGCGGATGCCGGCCTCGGCGATGTACTGGTCGGTGAACTCGGCGCGGGCGCCGGGGACCTGGTCGAACACCTCGGCGACGAGGTTCTCGAGATAGAGGACCTCCACGCCCTGGTCCCTCAGGATCTGGGCGAAGGTGTCGTGCTCCTGCTGCGCGACCTCCAGGAACGGGACGTCGTCGAACAGGAGTCGCTCGAGCTCGTCGGGCGGCAGGTTGAGGAGCTCGTCGCCGGGACGGTGCAGGCAGACCTTCCTGAGCTTGCCGATCTCGGAAGGCACGTGCAGACCTTTCGTCATGGCCTCCTACCTTTCTTTCGGGCCCTTGTCAGGGCCGATTCGTTAGCGCCCCTCCGTGTGAGGCGTTATTGCTGACGACATATTTATATCCAAAATCAGCTCATACTTCCACCTTGCCACCGAACGGTTTTTTATAGGGGGTGAACGGCATACACATATACTTCACGCATGGCACACTTCATCTTAATAAAGCGTATTTACGTGCTTAAACGCGTTTTCAATCCTAAAATCAAATGGAACTAAACTTTGCTAAACCACCCTCATATTGCATATTTCCAATAAAGCTATGAATAGAATTAGCGGTTCATACCGTGTCTCAACCATTTTCATTTTTATTCAGAAAAAAGTTTGTCCTATTCATTTCTGGTAAATAAATTACCGTTTACCAGACGCTTGATACCGTTCACCGGAAACTCAGTATAAGGCCCAGCGGATACCGACTCGCTTTACGGCTCCATTTGTAACAACTTGACTTCTCGGTATAGAAAAACGGACCCGCTTCACTAGGGAAACGGGTCCGTTTTCGATTATCTTCGGCTAATTTGGATAAGGCCCTCGAAGATCATCGGAATCCTAGCGATCGAACTCCGCCAGTGCCTCGCCCAAAAGCCTCAGGCCCTCGCGCAGAACGTCCTCGCTCGCGCAGTAGCCCAGGCGTGCGCCGCAGGGAAGCTCAAAACGGCTACCGGGGACCAGCAGCACTCCCCTCTCGGACAGCAGGCGCCTGCAGAACTCCTCGTCATCCTCGGGAATATCCAGCTGGATAAACGAGGTGGACACGCCCTGCGGGGCCGTCCAGGAAACGCGATGCTGCGTATCGATCCAAGCCTGTGCGATATCGCGGTTGCCAAACACGATCTTGCGATTGCGCTCGAGAATCTTATCCTTGTGCTCAAGCACATAGGTCGCCAGGGCATCGTTGAACACGCCGCCGCAGATCATGGTGTAATCGCGATAGGTACGGATGCGGTTGGACACCTCTTCGTCGGCCAGGACCCAGCCCACGCGGGCCGCAGGCGTCGAATAGGTCTTCGACAACGAGTTGGTGACAATGGCCCTCTCGTACACGTCGACCATCGACATAAAGGACTCAGTGCTTTCGAGCGGCAGATACACCTCGTCGCACAGCACGTAGGCGCCCACCGAACGGGCGATCTCGGCAATCTGGCCGAGCATATCGGCATCGAGCACCGTACCGATGGGGTTCGATGCGTTGTTTATGCAGATAAGCTTGGTGTTGGGGCGCACCAAGCGCTTGAGTTCCTCGATATCGGGCTTCCAGCCGAGTTCCTCGCGAAGCTCCCAATACTCGACCTCGGCGCCCAGCGTGCGCGGAATCTCGTAGAGCGGCGCGTAGGTGGGCCACTCGGCGATAACATGGTCGCTGGGCTCGACCACAGCCATGATGGCGTTGAGGTTAGCGCCCGTGCAGCCATTGGTCTGCAGAATGTGATCGGGATTGACCTCCCGACGATACAGCTTGGCAACCTCGGCCTTAAACTCCGGCGAGCCCTCGATCCAGCCGTAGTTCATCTTCTCGCGGTCCAGGCGCTCGTAGAACGTGGCGCCGTCCTGTTCATCGAGCGCGCGCAGCTCGCCCATGGTGAGCGACGAGATCGTCGACTGGGCGATGTCCCACGTGGCGCTCTTCTCCCAAACGTTGAGCCATTCCTCAACGCCAATCGTCTTGATGTCCATGGCCAAGCTCCTTACAAAAGCAGTCGTCCAATCGTGTTGACGTTCCTCATACAAGATTGGGGCGGTGCGAAAACCCGCACCGCCCCAATGGGAGACATCTAATGGCAGCTAGATGTATGTATTATGACCCGTACGAGTCCTTGAAGACCTTAGAGGTCCTCGCGCCAGAAGGGCATGCTCATGCAGCGCGGGCCGCCGCGGCCGCGGGAGAGCTCTGCGGAGGGCACGACGAGAAGGTCCAGGCCCTCCTTGTACAGCACGTCGTTGGTGACGGTGTTGCGGGCGTAGACGCAGATCTTGCCGGGCTCGACGCACAGGGTGTTGGAGCCGTCGTTCCACTGCTCGCGGGAGGCCGCGATCGGGTCGCCGCCGCCGCAGGGGATCAGCTTGACCTGGTCGACGCCGGTGGCGTCCTCCAGGACGTGCTCGAGGGTGTCCTCGATCAGGCGGATGTTCACGTCGCCCGGGTTCTTGCCGGCGGTCAGCTCGTAGACGCGCAGGGTGCCCATGATGGCGGGGTGGATCGTGAACTTATCGACGTCGATCTGGGTGAAGACCGTGTCGAGGTGCATGAAGGCGCGCGAGACCGGGATGTCGAAGGCCAGGATGCGCTCGACCTTGGAGTCGGAGTTCCAGAAGATGTTCTGGGCCATGACGTCGATCGCGGCGGCCTGGGTGCGCTGGGAGATGCCGACGGCGAGGGTCTTCTCGTTGATGTTCAGCACGTCGCCGCCCTCGGTGTGGAACTGGCAGTCGCGGCGGAAGTACAGCGAGACGTCCTTGTAGTCGGGGTGGTACTTGAAGACGTACTTGCCGTACAGGGTCTCGCGGTTGCGGGTGACCGAGTACATGCGGTTGAGATTGACGCCCTCGCCGACGACCGCGAACGGGTCGCGGGTGAAGTAGAGGTTGGGCATCGGGTCGATGATCAGGTCGGACTCGGACTCGGAGTTGACCAGGGAGTCGAGGGTCGTGGAGGCCGTGAGGGGCATGTCGATCTCGGACTTGGTCATGCCGGCCATGGTCTTCTTGACGAACTCGAGGTTGTCCTCGATGGAGTCCAGCTTCTCGCGGACGATCTGCGGCATGTGCTGGCCGCGGATGCCGGCCTCGGCGATGTACTGGTCGGTGAACTCGGCGCGGGCGCCGGGGACCTGGTCGAACACCTCGGCGACGAGGTTCTCGAGATAGAGGACCTCCACGCCCTGGTCCCTCAGGATCTGGGCGAAGGTGTCGTGCTCCTGCTGCGCGACCTCCAGGAACGGGACGTCGTCGAACAGGAGTCGCTCGAGCTCGTCGGGCGGCAGGTTGAGGAGCTCGTCGCCGGGACGGTGCAGGCAGACCTTCCTGAGCTTGCCGATCTCGGAAGGCACGTGCAGACCTTTCGTCATGGCCTCCTACCTTTCTTTCGGGCCTTTCGGCGGAATCTCTCAGCGCCCTTCCATAGCGGACGCTGCTTGCTGACAGCTCTAGTTATATCCAAATTCCACCCGCAATTCCACCTCGCCCCCGAACGGTCAACAAAGTGCGATGAACGGTATATCGCACGAGATTCCCCCATAATGTACTTCGGCGTTCTAAAGTAACTTTTCTAAGGTAAACGCTCTTTTTTCCAAAAAACTATTTGCAATTGCATCTCTAAACTTTTGATTCAGAATTGCATAGCTAAATCGGTTTTATGTATATAAATGATGTTTGTTTACGTTTCCGCCTGCATTCAATGATATTCAGCTATCCATCATTCTTATTCACACTTACGTACCAGTTGAGTGAGGATATAGACCGCTTGCAGACGAGCAGGACGTCAGTCCTATGACTTGTCAGCGTAAGAAGTAGGTAAAGATACCGTTCGCGCGATGCGTCCGTGCCACAGGTCGACTAAATTGAGACAATAGTGATTAGTGTTAGGCTACCGTCCCTTGTGGGGACTGAACGGACAGATGCATATGCCGAGCAAAATCGAAAAGAAGCAAGCCGCCGCAAAGCTGCGCAAACCGCCGCGCGACTTCTCGTACACGCAAAACCGAGAGCTCAGCTGGCTACGCTTTGACAACCGCGTGCTCGACGAAGCCTTCGACGAAACCGTTCCGTTATTCGAGCGACTAAAGTTCGTCTCGATCTTCGAGTCCAACCTCGACGAGTTCCTTATGGTGCGCGTGGGCGGCCTGTCCGATCTGGCGGAGCTCAAAAAACAACCTGTCGACAACAAGAGCAATATGACCGCCTCCGAACAGGTCGATGCTGTCATGGCCGAAATGCCCGGGCTCCTTACCCGTTGGGAGTCCATCTTTAAGAGCATCGAGGGCAAGCTCGACACCTTGGGCGTTCACCGCGCCCACATCGATTCGCTTACGCCCGAGGAGCGCACCTTCGTAACCCGCTACTTCCAGGCCTACGTGTCGCCGGTCATCTCGCCGCTGGTCATCGATCCTCGCCACCCCTTCCCCAACCTGCGCAACGGCGCGCTCTATCTGGCCTGTGGTCTGGACGGCGCCACCGACGAGGAGAGCCTACTGGGCCTTATCGAGATTCCCGCCTCGATGAACCGCGTGGTCGAGATCCCCTCGCCCACCGGCACCTACTCCTACATCTTGCTCGAGGACGTCATCCTCGCCTGCCTGGACAGCTGCTTTGGCTCCTATAAGCCGCTGGATCGTGCACTGATCCGCGTCACCCGCAACGCCGACATCGATCCGGACGGCGAGGGCGTCGAAGAGGAAGAGGACTACCGCCAGCACATGAAGCGCATTCTCAAGAAGCGCCTGCGCCTGCAGCCGGTAGTGCTCGCGGTCTCGGGGTCGCTCGAGAAGGCGACGCTCAAGACTATCCGCAAGGCGCTCGAGCTTTCGCGTCGCTCGGTCTTTACCTGCGATATCCCGCTCAACCTGGGCTACGTCTTTGGCATTGAGGGCAAGATTCCCGAGCACCTGCGCAACGAGCTGCTCTTTACGCCGTTTAAGCCGCAGCCCAACCCCACCATCGATATGACCCGCTCCATCCGCGAACAGGTGCTGCAGGGCGACAAGCTGCTCTTTTATCCCTACGAGGCCATGAACCCCTTCCTGGATCTGGTGCACGAGGCCGCCTATGACCCCGAGTGCATCTCGTTGCGCATCACGCTCTACCGCGTGGCCAAGCAGAGCCGTCTGTGCGAGTCGCTGATCGATGCCGCCGAGAACGGCAAAGAGGTCACGGTGCTCATGGAGCTCCGTGCCCGCTTTGACGAGCAGAACAACATCGAGTGGGCCGAGCGCCTGGAAGAGGCCGGCTGCACCGTCATCTACGGCTCCGAGGGCTTTAAGTGCCACTCCAAGATCTGCCAGCTCACCTATCGCGAGGGCATGGCGCTAACGCGCCTGACGCTGCTGGGCACCGGCAACTTTAACGAGAAGACGGCCAAACTCTACAGCGACTTTATGCTCATGACCGCCCACCCCGGCATCGGCGAAGACGCCAACCTGTTCTTCCGCAATCTGTCGCTGGGCAACCTGCGCGGCGACTACCGCTTCCTGGGTGTGGCGCCCGTCGGGCTGAAACCGCTCATCATGCGCGGGCTTGACCGCGAGATTCAGCGCGCCCTTGCCGGCGAGCCCGCCCGCGTGTTCTTTAAGCTCAACTCGCTGACCGACCGCGAGGTTATCGACAAGATCGCCGAGGCATCGTGTGCCGGCGTGCGCGTAGACATGATCATCCGCGGCATCTCGTGCCTCAAGCCCGGTGTTCCGGGCAAGACCGAGAACGTGCATGTCCGCTCCATCGTCGGACGCTTTTTGGAGCATGCGCGCGTTTACGCCTTTGGCGTGGACTCGGACATGATCTATCTGAGCTCGGCCGACATGATGACACGCAACACCGAGCACCGCGTGGAGATCGCCTTCCCCGTGCTCGACCCTACCTGCCGCGCCTTGGTGCACGAGTGCATGGGCATGCAGCTGCGCGACAACGTGAAGGCACGCAGTCTGACGAGTGACGGCACCTGGGTTCCCGTGGAGCGTGCAGAGGGTGAGAAACCCTTCAACTCGCAGGAAGCCCTGCTGGAGCGTGCCTATCGCAACGCCGAGGCCGCCGCGCAGCAGCGCGCACAGGAGAAGGAACGTGTGGCCGAAGAAGCTATTCAGGCCGAGGTTGAACATGGGGCAGCCGCCAAACCGGAAGCGGTTGCCGCTCCCCCGGTGAATGAGCCCGAGGCTGCCGCAGAGGCTGCCGTGGAGAAAGCGCCCGAGCCCGCTACCGCGACTCCGGAGCCCGCCGCCGAGGCAAAGCCCACCCCTGATCCTAAGCCGCAGCCGACCACACCCGAGGTTCAGAAGGTCCAGGCGACCGTCATTGAGCCCGAGCCTGCACCTGCACCTCGGCCCGAGCCGCAGGTCACCAAGCCCGCACCCGAGACGAGTGCCCGTCGCGATAAGCCCGCTGGCAAGACCAAGGCCATCGAGCGCCATCGCCCCGGCCGCGTGCGCATGGGCTTGGGCCTGATCGGTCTGGGTCTTAAGACGCTCATTACCGGCAAGACGAAATAGTCGTTTGTAGAAGCAGTTTGTAGAAGCGCCCCGCATTTGAGGAAAGCCTCGGATGCGGGGCGCTTTTCCCTGCTACCATGGTGCGAATAACAACGCGAATGACAGGCAGGGATATGAAGCTCACTATAGAATCGATGACCTACGGCGCCGACGGGCTGGCGCACGCCGACAACGGCAAGGCCGTCTTTGTGCAGGGCGCCGTGGCAGGCGACACCGTCGAGGCCGAGGTCGTACAGGACGGCAAGTCGTTCATGCGCGCCCGCACCACCGAGATTCTCGAGCCAAGCCCCGATCGCATTCAGCCTCCCTGCCCCTTCGTGGGCATTTGCGGCGGCTGCTCGTGGGGCAATCTCTCACGCACGGCACAGCTCGCCGCCAAGGAGCAAAACCTGCGCTCCACGCTCGAGCGCATCGGCAAGTTCACCCCCGACCAGGTCAACGAACTTGTCCAGCCTATCCGCCACACCAAGGACGACTGGGGTTACCGCAATAAGATTGAGCTGGAGCCCACTCTCGTTAACGGCCGCGTTCGCCTTGGCATGCACGGCGTCGACCCCAGCAAGATCGTGACTGTCGATTCGTGCCCGCTGTTTGATAAGCGTTTTCCCAAGGCGCTCAAATCGGTCGTCGGCGCGCTCAACTATCTGAGCGGCAGCCACGACCTGGGTCTGGAGCGCGTGGGCATTCGCGCTTCGCGCCGCACCAAGGCGCTCGAGGTCGCGCTTTGGACGCCCACAGGCTCCTTCCCGCGCTCACAGGTCTCCCGCGTGCTGGCGGACGCCGCTCATCCCACGAGCATCGTGCGCGTGATGAGCAAGGGCGAAAAGAAGGCCCGCCGTGTCTCCAAGGTCGAAATGCTCGCCGGAGAGGGCTCATGGACCGAAAATATCGCCGAGGGTCAGATGCGCTTGTCTGCCCCGTCTTTTTTCCAGGTCAACACCAAGGGTGCCGAGATTTTGATCGATCTTGTCATGGAAGCGCTCGACCCGCAGGAAGACGAGCTTGCCGTGGACCTGTACTGCGGTGCCGGCACCTTTACCCTGCCGCTCGCCCGCCGCTGCGACTTTGTCGCCGCCGTCGAGGCCTACGGCCCCGCCGTGCGCGATCTACGCCGTAACCTGGAGATCAACAAGCTTGATAACGTCGACGTCATTGGCGGAGACGCGGTGCGCGAGTTCCCCGACCAGGATGCCGACGTCTTGGTGGTCGACCCGCCGCGCGCAGGCCTCGCCCCCGAAGCGATCGACCTTATCGCCAGCACGAGTGCCCGCGATGTCGCCTACGTAAGCTGCGACCCGGCCACCCTGGCGCGCGATCTCAAACGCTTTGTCGAAGAAGGCACCTTCTCCCCCGTCAAGATCACGCCAGTCGACCTGTTCCCGCAAACCTTCCACTGCGAGACCGTCGTCCACCTTAGGCGCAACTAGACTGTTTGCCCAAGACCACGCCCGATGATTTTTCAAGGACGGGGAAAATAAATTTGTACCGAATGATTATTTAATCCCCGTCCCGAAATAGAACCGCCCCCTTATTTCTTGAACATTAGAAATGGGGGCTTCTTTATGGACGGGAGAGTCAGGCACGACGCCACGCTGAGAACTCTTGCAGCAGAGCTTTGCGACAGGGGGTACGGGCGCGCCGAAGGCCGGCGGGAGGCCGAAGGGTGCCCGGACCCGGCCGGGGCCGGCGGCGTGCGAGGGCAAGCTCATGCGACAGAGCTGCTGCCCGGGCGCCTGAAGGACGAGTTCTACAGGAACCGGACGTAGCGGAGCTTCGAGGAGTTCAAGCGGGACCTCGACGCCTACACCGTTCACTGGAACAAGAGGAGGCAGGTTAAGCAAAAGGGACTGACCCCGGAGGAGTTCCGGAATCAGTCCCCATGTGCGGCATAGGCCGCTAATTGACCCGTCTAAGTTTCGGGGGCAGTTCATTTCAGCACCGCCCGAGAAAGCTAAACGCCTTCTGGCAGGTTGTCCCGGACCGAGGGCGGCCACCTTGATCGCCCTCGGCCCTCACCCACCTCAACTGCTCCACAATTACATAGAGCTGGTCGAAAAGGGCGCAAGCTAGCGGGCGCCTTCCTCGTCGTCGTTGGGTCGGTAGGTGATGAACTCGATAACAAAGGCCAGAACGGCAGAGACGAGTGAGGCGATGATCGCGTAGATCATGTGGGAGATCCCGGCGCCACCAGGGGTCCCGTCGATGAAGTTGAGCAGGTTGAAGACGCCGAGGCCGCCCGAGATGTACATGAGGGCGCCCGTCATTCCCACGATGGCGCCGCCCACGGCGGAGCTCAGGCATGCCACGACGAACGCGCGCTTGTTGGGGAGGGCGATGCCGTAGATGCCCGGCTCGGTGACGCCGAAGAAGAAGGCGGAGATCATCGCGGGAAGGGCGATGCCGCGGAAGCGCTCGTCCTTGTTTCTGAGGTACATGGCAAAGATGACCGCTCCGAGCGCGAACCCGTGGCCGATGGTGGCGGCGAGCACGCTGTCGTGGCCGAGGGTGTTCAGGTTCATGATGGAGATGGGGATGAGGCTCCAGTGGAAGCCAAAGATGACGAGACACATCCACAGTCCGCCGACCAGGGCGCTGCCCAGGACGGAACCAACCACGGGAAGCTGGAAGATGAACGAGAACGCCGCGCTCAGCAGGTTGGTGATGAGGGTGGCCACCGGGCCGATGACGAGGTAACCCAAGACGATGGAGGCCGTCATCGTGACGAGCGGGACGAGGAACATCTTGAGCGCAGTCGGCATCCAGCTCTTGAGCCAGCGCTCAAGGATAGAGCCGAACCACACCATGAGAAGGACGGGGATCACCGAGCTCACGTAGCCGGACACGGGCATGATGATGGGGACCCCGAGGGCGGTGGCGTACCACGAGAACGTGCCGGCCACGCCGAGGTCGATGCTGCCGAGCGCCTCGCCCGAGGTCAGGGCGACCATCGTCGGGTAGAGGAGCGCCACGCCGATTGCCACGCCGGTGAACTCGTTCATGCGGAACTTGCGCGCGGCACTGAACGCCAGGGCGACGGGAAGGAAGTAGAAGAAGCCGTCAGCCACGGTGTAGAGCAGCGTGTAGAGGCCGTCGTTTCCAAAGGCCGGGACGAAGTAGGTGATGAGGGCAAGCAGTCCCTTCATGATGCCTGCGGCGGCAAGCGGTCCCAGGATGGGCTGGAAGATGCCAGAGATGAGGTCGATGATGACGGAGGCAACGGTCTTATCGCCCTGGGGCTCGTCGTCGGCGCTTGCGCCGCTCGAGAAGTTGCCGGCCTCCATGACCGCGTCGTAGACGTCCTCGACGATGTTACCCACGACCACCTGGTACTGGCCGTTGGCCTGGATGACCTGGATAACGCCCTTGAGGGTCTCAATCTTGGCCGTGTTGGCGCGGGACTCGTCCTTGAGCTTGAAGCGCACGCGCGTGATGCAGTGCGCGACGCTAGCGACGTTCTCTGTGCCGCCTACGTTCTCGAGTATGGATCTGGCCAGGTCGTCGTATTTTTCAGCCATTATTTTCTCCTTAGTGATATTGCCCGGGCGGCTAGCCCAGGTCGCCTCCGTTGGTGGCGATGGCCTGTTGATACCAGTAGAAGCTCTTCTTGCGCCTGCGCTCGAGCGTGCCGTTGCCCAGGTTGTCGCGGTCCACGTAGATGAAGCCGTAGCGCTTCTCCATCTCGCCGGAGCCCGCGCTCACGAGGTCGATCGGCCCCCAGGTGGTGTAGCCGAGCATCTCGACGCCGTCCTGCTCGATGGCGTCGCGCATGGCCTCGATGTGCTCGCGCAGGTAGGCGATGCGGTAGTCGTCCTCGATCGTGCCGTCGGGGAGCACCTCGTCATAGGCACCGAGGCCGTTTTCCACCACAAAGAGCGGCTTCTGGTAGCGGTCCCAGAGGTCGTTGATCGTGATGCGGAACCCCAGCGGGTCGATGACCCAGCCCCAGTCGCTCGTGCGCACGTAGGGGTTCTCCACGCCGGCGAAGGCGTTGCCCTCGGCGACGCCGCCCACGGAATCGGGGTCGCCCGCGGTGCAGCGCGAGGAGTAGTAGCTAAACGAGATGAAGTCGACGGTGTTCTCCGCAAGGATGCGCTCGTCCTCGGCGGTCATGCCCACGTCGATGCCCTCGCGCTCGAGCATCTTGAGCGCGTAGCCGGGGTAGTGCCCGCGTGCCTGCACGTCCACGAAGAAGAGGTCCTCCTGGTTCTTGACCTGCGCTGCGCGGACGTCCTCGGGACGACAGGAGTAGGGGTAGTAGCTTCCCGCGGCGAGCATGCAGCCTACCTTGTTCTCCGGGTCGACTTCGTGGCGATCTTGGTGGCCCAGGCGCTCGCCACGAGCTCGTTGTGCGCGGCGCGGTACTCGGCCTCGCGGGCATTCTCCCCGGGCTCGAGGACGATGCCGGCACCCATGAAGGGACGGTGCAAGATCATGTTCATCTCGTTGAACGTGATCCACCAATGCACGAGGCCGCGGTAGCGGTTGAAGAGCACCTTCACGAGCCGCTTGTAGAGCTCGATGAGGGCGCGGTTTCGCCAGGCGCCGTACTTCTTGACGAGGTGGATGGGGCAGTCGAAGTGCGTGATGGTCACGAGGGGCTCGATCCCGTGCTCGCGGCAGCAGCGGAACACGTCCTCGTAGAAGGCGAGCCCGGCCTCGTTGGGCTCCTCCTCGTCGCCGTTGGGGAAGATGCGGCTCCAGGCGATGGAGAGGCGAAAGACCTTGAAGCCCATCTCCGCGAAGAGGGCTATGTCCTCGCGGTAGTGGTGGTAGAAGTCGATGCCCGTCTGGGCCGGGTAGTAGTACCCGGGCTCGAAGTCGAGCATGCGCCTCAGGCCGCGGCTTACGTCGTTGCGCTCCGGCCCGTGTGGGATGACGTCGACATTGGCAAGGCCGCGGCCGCCCTCGTCATAACCTCCCTCGCATTGGTTGGCAGCGGTGGCTCCTCCCCAAAGGAACCCTTTTGGAAATGGCATAGTGCCTCCTTCTCTCTGGCGCCCCCATCTCTGCGGGGGACGCTTTATAACGTCCTTACGACCTCACGCGCCGGGCCCGTGGCCCTTTCCCTGATGCGCGCGGGCCGCCCGTGAAGGGGTGACTAGCTGACGGCTTGCCCTGCGGCGACGCGACGTGCCTCCCGGCCTCCAAACAGGGAGGGGACCTGTGCCAGGCACACGCCGGCGAGGATGATGGCGACGCCCAGCCACTCGACGACGCCGAGCGGCTCGCCGAGGACGATCATGGCGATGAGCAGGCCGGCGGGGAGTTCCGCGGCGGCCATGACAGTGGAGAGGCCTGCGGGCAGGTGCGGAGAGCCCATGCCGAAGAGCAGGACCGGACAGAGCATGCCAAAGAAGCCGGCGATGACGGCAAAGGGCAGGATGCCCTGGGCGAGGACGCCCGAGACGACGTAGTCCGGGCATACCGTGAGCGACATGGCCACGGAGCCCGCGCATACGATGACGCCACGCTGCTCGGACGAGCACGGAGCCTCGACCTTGCCGGAGAGGGTGACAAAGAGGGAGCAGGACACGGCCGCCCCCAGCGCGCAGAGCAGGGCCACGGGGTCGTACCCGGTGATGCCGGTCCTGTAAACGCCGCTGGCGAACACCGTTCCGAAGACGATGACCAGGGCGGAGACCACTTGGAGGACCCTCGGCGGTCGGCGCGTCATGACGGTCTGCCACAGGAGCCCCAGCCACGTGAACTGGAAGAGGAGCGTGAGCGCCACCGGGGCGGGCAGCACGCTCATGGCGTAGCAGTAGAGGATTGAGGTGAGGCAGGTGAGGGCTCCCAGGCCCATGAGCTTGAGGGCGAGCTTCCAGCCCACGCGCTGCCAGCGGTGCCCGAGTGCGTGGCCCGCGAGTGTGGCGAGGGCGAAGAAGAGGCAGCCGAACCACGCCTGGCTCGCCACCACCTGCGCCGAGGTGAAGCCCGCGGCGTAGGCGAGCTTGTAGGTCGTGGCCATCGCGCCGTAGCAGGCGCCGCCCGCAAAGACCTGGAGCGCCGCCTTGGCCTGTCCCGCGCCCGTGGCTCCTGCCCCGGCGGCCTGTTGCTTGATTGTGTTTGTTCCTGCCATTAGGCTCCCTTCCGTCTGCTGTCTTGCAGATGCACGTCTCGTGCGTCTGTTCCCTGCAGTCGGAAGGTGGGCTCGTGCGGTCTTCTGGCGGTGCATGTGGTACCTGCTGCCAAGACGAAAAAAGCCACGCAACCGACTGCTCGGTTGCGTGGCAAAAAGGTGGCTAGCGCCCAGAAAAGTCCACGCGTTTTTAGACTGGGACAAAGTACTACAACAGGTGAGATTCCGTCAAGAAAAAAAACCGAGGAAAAAAGTGAGCCTCTGCCCGCCGTACCTGTGGCGGTCGTTCCCCGAACGGGGCGGTGCTGTCAGGGACTGTCTCGATCTGTAACAGTAAGACCCGGTTTTGGTCCGTAGATGTTACAGATTTAGACATTTTGTCGGGGCGGTTTCCGTTTGTCTTGATCTGTAACAGTTAGGGGTCAAAAGTGGGTCTAGATGTTACAGATTGAGATTGTTGAGGATGGGTGAGGGTAGCTAATTCGGACGGGGCTATTTTAAACATTGGGAAATCGAGCGTGGCAAGCGGAGGTCTTCGGGGTATAAGACGGCTAATTGTATGCCGCCTATGAAAGGAACCCTCATGCCCAGCGTTGCCGTTCTCGCCGCCGATGGCTTTGAAACTATTGAATGCTTGACCATGGTCGATGTCATGCGTCGCGGCGGCGTGCGCGCCACACTCGTCTCGATCATGCCCACGCGTGAGGTCGTAAGCTCGCTGCAGATCCCCGTGACCTGCGATGCACTCTTTGATGAGATCAACTTTGACGAGTACGACTGCGTCGTGCTGCCCGGCGGCCTACCCGGTGCCACCAACCTGCGCGCCGATCAGCGCGTCTGCGACGTGGTCTGCGAGTTCGCCGCGACCAAGCACGTCGCCGCCATCTGCGCTGCCCCGTTTATCCTGGGCGAGCTCGACCTGCTCGAGGGGCGCCACGCCACGTGCTTCCCTGGCTTTGAGAAAAGCTTCCCCGAAGGCGCCTATACCGGCGAGAAGGTTACGCAAGACGGCAACATTATCACCGCTAGCGGCATGGCCCAGTCGCTCCCCTTTGCGCTTGAGCTGCTGCGCACGCTCGCCGGCGACAAGGCCGTCGAGAAAGTCGCCGAGGGCATTCAGCTATGATTCTGGCTTCGCAATCACCGCGCCGCATCGAGTTGATGCGCGAGGCGGACTATGACATTCGCATCATTCCTGCCGATATCGACGAAACGCCGTTTGATGGCGAGGCCCCGCTTACGCTCGTTGAACGCTTAGCACGCGCAAAAGCCGCCGCCGTTGCCGCCGAGCATGCCGAGCCCAATGAGTTGACGGTCGCGGCCGACACCATCGTCACCTTTGACGGCAAGATTCTGGGCAAGCCGGCAACCGAGGACGAGGCGCGCACCATGCTCCGTGAGCTTTCGGGCCGCACGCACCAGGTCGCAACCGGCGTCTGCATCGTTAAGGCAGGCGATACGGCCGCCCCGCATGCCGCCGAAAGCCTGTCCTTTGTCGATGTGACCGACGTGACGTTCTACGAGCTCACCGACGAGCAGATCGAGCACTACGTCGCCTCGGGTGAGCCCATGGACAAGGCCGGCGCCTACGGCATTCAGGGCACAGGAGGACGCATGCTCGTGCACGATATTTCGGGCGACTTCTATAACGTAGTGGGCCTACCCATCGCCCGCGTCGCGCGCGCGATTCAAAAACTCTCGTAATTGCATCTGGCGCTGGGTATCCCCCGGCGCCTACAATTTTGGCGTACCGTACGGATCCCGACCGGGCACAAGGCGCGGCGGAAAACCGATAGGAGTTAAACATGGATACACTGCTCGAGGCCATTGACGTATGCGATGTCGATGGCTTTTGCTATGGCAACTATACGGACGAGGAGGCCGGCACCGGTTGCACCGTAATCGTGGCACCCGAGGGCGCCACCGGCGGCGTTGACGTTCGCGGCGGTGCTCCAGCATCGCGCGAAACCGACCTGCTGCGACCCGAGAACACCGTCGACAAGGTCCACGCCGTCTGCCTTTCGGGTGGATCGGCCTTTGGCCTCGAGGCTGCAAGCGGCGTCGCTCGCGAGCTTGAGAGCCGCGGCATCGGCCTTCCCGTCGGCCCCACGCAGGTGCCTATCGTGTGCTCCAGCTGTATCTTCGACCTCGCCTTTGGTAACCCCACCGTTCGCCCCGACATTGAGGCCGGCATCGCCGCCGTGCGCGAAGCACTCGACAACACCCCCACCAAGCTCGAACAGGGCAACGTGGGCGCCGGCACGGGCGCTACCGTGGGTAAGCTCATGGGCCCCGCCACCTGCATGAAGGCCGGCCTTGGCGCTGCCGCCGTGGCGCTCGGCCCCATCAAGGTGGGCGCCGTGGTCTCGGTCAACGCCTGCGGCAACGTTGTCGACCCCTTCACCGGCGAGTGGGTCGCCGGTATGCGCGCCGCAGCCAATAGTGACCAGATCGTCGACATGGAACTCGCAGCCTTTGCCGCCGCCGGATCCATGCAGATGCCGCTCGACCGCACCAACACCACCATCAGCTGCATCGTCACCAACGTGGAACTCACTAAGGCACAAGCCACCAAGGTCTCCCAGATGGCCGCAGACGCCTACGCACACGCCATCCGTCCCACGCACACCACCAACGACGGCGACACCATCTACACCCTCGCCAGCGGCAAACTGGGCGCCCAGGCAAGCGCCGCCGTTCCCCTAGACCTGCTGGGCATGCTCGCAGTAAGGGCCCTGGAAACTGCCATCGTAAACGGAGCCAAAACCGCCAAAACCTCCCACGGCATCCCCGGCGCCGCGAAGTAGCCTAACCTGACCGGTTGCCCGGTGGGGCTTGGTTATGTTTGCTGCTCTACAGTCCCGGCTCGCACGAAGAGCACATTAAGTGCTCTTCGGCTCGTGCGGAACTCGCAACAAACATAACCAAGCCCCACCGGGCAACCTACCAACCAGATTCTTTTCAGCCCAGGCCCCTGTGTACCGCGCGTCCAAGATCTTCAAATTCAAATAACCTGACAATCGATTCTTATAGCAGAGGCCCCTTGGCCTTTAGTTTGATACAAGTTCCGCACGAGCCGGAAAGCACTTAATGTGCTTTCCGTGCGAGCAGGACTGTTCGCAGTAGCAAACTAAAGGCCAAGGGGCCCAGTCAACCTATCAGCAGCGATTACTCAGCAGCTAGTTGAATTTGAAGATCTTTGAGGCAAGACGGTATAGGCCGAGTGTGGTTTTGTCTCCCGCCCGTCCGCGCAGATTGGTGAAGAACCCGACCACGCCGTAGCGGGCACGACGATACATGCGCTCGTCGTAGGCCTTCAAATCATTCCACAGCGTCTTTAGGCGCTCGTCGGCGCAATCTTCCTCAGAAAGCTTGGTGAGCACCGAGCAGATCGCCATCATCATGGTGAAGTAGCCCATCATGTACGAACGCAGGCGCGACGACTCGACATCGCTGTACAGGTGGTACGACTCCATCATGATACGCGTAACACGGAACTGCTGGTCCAGACGCTTGACCATCGTTGCCTCGTTGACGCTCTGGCCTTCGCGACCGATAAAGTAGCGGTAGAGGTCGATGTCGGCGTAGTACATGGTCTTGCAACGCGGCAGTGGCACGTAGGCGTAGATGTTGTCCACATAGAACGTGTGCGGCGGCATGGGAAGGTTGGACTCGCGCAGCACATCCGTGCGATAGCACAGGCTGTGCATGAGTAGGTTCTGGTCCAGGCGGAAATGACCGATCTGATCCCAGGAAAAGATCTTTTTGCGCGGCAGGGCAAATTTGTAGCCAATAGCGGTATGCGTGCCCTCGTAAACCTTCTCGTACACGTAGTTCGAGATAAACAGGTCAACGCGCTGATCGCGCTCTTCAAAGCCACGCAGAATCGACAGCATAGTCGAAAGAGCCGCAGCGTCGAGCCAGTCATCCGAGTCGACAACCTTGTAGTAGGTGCCCTGCGCCTCGCGCAGACCCGAAAGGACGGCAATACCGTGACCGCCATTCTCCTGGTGCACCGCGCGGATGATTCCAGGATAACGGGCCTCCCACTCGTCGGCCTTGGCGGCCGTCTCGTCCTTGGAGCCGTCGTCCACCACGATAATCTCGATATCGGTGGCGTAATTGCTCCCCTCCAAGATGGAGGTGATGCAATGGTCCATGTCCTTGGCGGCGTTATACGAGGGAATACCGAATGTTATGACTTTATGCATGGCAGGCGATAATCTCATCCGAAAGATCGAGGGCGGAATTGGTCACGGCGTCCATATCGTAGTAACGATACTCGGCCAGACGACCCACCGGGTGGAAGTTCGTCAGGTTCTGGACGCGCTCAAGATAGCGCTCATAGAGCTCACGGTTCTCGGGCTCAAGAATGGCGTAGTACGGCGTCTCGCCCGAGCCGGGCGTATAGGCCTTGGAGTACTCCTTCATGATGGTGGTCTTGCCGGGCAGGACCTGACCGGTCATGTTCTTGAACTCGGTGATGCGCGTGTAGTCCTCGCTCGTGGTGTAGTTGACGGTGCCCACGGGCTGGAACTGGTCCATATCGAGCGTCTCGAACTTCATATCGAGCGTGCGGTACGGCAACGCGCCCAAGTCGAGGTTGAACAGCTCATCGAGCGGACCGGTATAGACAATCTCACCGCCGTAGACCTTGCCGTCGACCTTGACGGTGGTCTCGTCGATCTCAAAAAGATCGCGGGCGTCCACGTCGCAGAACACGTCAATCAGGTCGTGGTCGAGCATGTGCTCAAAGAGCGCCGTGTAGCCCTCCTGCGGCATGCCCTGGAAGGGAGCTTGCGGGAAGTAGCGGTCATCATCGCCCACAAAGACGGGAACGCGGCCGGTGATCGAGGGATCGATCTGGTCGGGCGTCTGGCCCCACTGCTTCATGGTGTAATGCAAAAAGACGTTCTCGTAGACGTAATCGGCGACCTCGGCAAGATCCGGGTCGTTCTTCTTGCGCAGCTCCATGATGGGCACCTTGACGTCCTTGCCAAAGGTCTCCACGAGCTTCTGATACAGCTCCTCGCCGCGCTCGTCACCAAAAGCGAGCTTGAGACTCGCATGGTTGAAGGGCACGGGCATAAGGGTACCGTTGATGTTGGCGAGCACCTTGTGCTGATAATCCGTCCACTTGGTAAAGCGCGACAGGAAATTGTGCACGCGCTCGTTAAAGGTGTGATAGATATGCGGACCGTACTCGTGAATCAGGATTCCGGCCTCGTCAGTGCAGTCATAGGCATTGCCCGCAATGTGGCTACGGCGCTCCAAAACGGCAACACGATAGCCGATGGTCTCGGCAAGACGGCGGGCGCAAACGGCACCGGCATATCCAGCACCGACGACAATCATGTCGTACGCGCCGGCGTTAAAGCCTTCAGGCAGGCCTGAGGTAATCTGCATCGATACTCCTTGTCAAAAGCCACGGGCTCGTTAGCTGGGCTTTTCTCGAACATTCTTCGAGACATATTTATCAGAGCGATTATAGCGCTAATGCGTCCTATAATGAGCTTGCCACACAAGGAAAGCTCAAGCACCGCGGCGTACATAATTGAAAGGTAAACCCGCTAGCAGCGGGTTTATTCGTGAACAGCCGGGTGCCTGGAGCTTAGCGAAACGCTTGTAAGGAGTAACATGAGCGATTTCCTAAACCGTATGAAGTCTGCCGCTAAGGCCGACCTTAAGACGATCGTCCTGCCCGAGGGCGAGGATCCGCGCACTATCGTCGCGGCCACCAAAATCATCGAGGAGGGCCTGGCAAAGATCGTCATCCTGGGTAACCCCGACGAGATCAACGTTCCCGGCGCCACCGTCATCGACCCGCGCAACGCCGAGAAGCACGAGGAGTACGCGCAGAAGTTTGCCGAGCTCCGCGCCAAGAAGGGCGTTACCATCGAGCAGGCTCGCGCCCAGGTGATGGACGCCACCTACTTTGGCACCATGATGGTCAAGATGGGCGACGCCGACGGCCTGGTCTCCGGCGCCTGCCACTCCACCGCCGACACCCTGCGCCCCGCGCTGCAGATCCTCAAGACCGCCCCGGGCACCAAGCTGGTCTCGGCCTTCTTCGTGATGTGCACCGATACCCCGCAGTTCGGCACCGACGGCACGCTGATCTTCGCCGACTGCGGCCTCAACATCAACCCGTCCTCCGACGAGCTCTCCGAGATCGCCATCGCCTCCGCTCACTCCTGGTCCACCTTCATGGGCAACGTTGAGCCGCACGTGGCCATGCTCTCCTACTCCACCATGGGCTCCGCCGGTGGCGAGGTCGCCAAGAAGGTCCAGGAGGCCGTGAAGTTCTGCAAGGAGAAGGCTCCCGAGCTCGCCATCGACGGCGACCTGCAGCTCGATGCCGCCATCGTCCCCACCGTCGCCCAGCTCAAGGCTCCCGGCTCCTCTGTCGCCGGTAAGGCCAACGTGCTCGTGTTCCCCGACCTTGAGGCCGGCAACATCGGCTACAAGCTGGTCCAGCGCTTCGCCGGCGCCGACGCCTACGGCCCCATCCTGCAGGGCATCGCCAAGCCGGTTAACGACCTTTCGCGCGGCTGCTCTGCCGACGACATCGTGGGTGTCGTGGCCATCACCGCCGTCCAGGCTCAGATGGCTGAGTAGCGGACGTATCCCCTCGGGACCCTACGGGGTAAAGCTCTGAAAACGTCCTCGGACATGCATGAAACCCCCGCTGCGCACTTTGTGCGGCGGGGGTTTCATGCGTCCTGCGGAAAGTTTTCAGAGCTTTACCCCGTAGGGTCCCTGCCGCTACGTTGCAATCAGGGTATCTGGAGTGGACGGCGGCTTGGCTACGAGCTGGGTCTAAAAATCTGAACGGATGGGTATCGTTGTTGAAAGTGCAGACGTTGCTGGTGGCGATCACTTTGGGACTCGGATTTCCGCTTGCTAGCAAAAAGGCCTCCGGAGCTGTTGCTTTGGAGGCCTTTCGTTTACTTGCAAATGCGCGCGTTAATTGTTCTTGGTCAGGCGCTCGACGTCGTGGGCGATCATGTATTCCTCGTCGGTGGGGATGACCATGACCGTAACGGCGGAACCGGCAGCGCTGATGACCTGCGGGCCGTTGCCCACGGCCTCGCGGTTCTTGTTGTTGTCGATGCGTACGCCCAGCCACTCAAAGCAGTCGCAGAAGGCCTTGCGGATCGACCAGTCATTCTCGCCGATGCCGGCGGTAAAGGTGATGGTGTCCACGCCCGCCATGGAGGCGATCATGGAACCGGCCTGCTGCATGGCCTTGTATGCGAACATATCGAAGGCGAGCAGGCAGCGCTCGTCACCCTCGGAGGCGCGCGTACGGATGTCGCGGGCGTCGTTGGAGATGCCCGAGATGGCAAGCAGACCGGACTGCTTGTTCATCATGTCGTCGACTTCCTGGTAACTGTAGCCGCCCTCGCGCTGGAGATAGCACACGGTAGCCGGGTCAATGGAACCACAGCGAGTGCCCATCATCAGGCCGTCAAGCGGCGTGAGGCCCATCGTGGTGTCGCGGCACACGCCGTCCTCAATGGCGGCAAGCGAAGCGCCGTTGCCCAGATGGCACGAGAGCAGACGGTGGCAGCGCGAGCCCAGAATCTCTTTGGCCATCATCCACTCGTAACGGTGGCTCGTACCGTGGGCGCCGTACTTGCGCACGTGGTACTTGTCGCACACGTCCTTGGGCAGCGCGTAGGTGTAGGCGACCTCGGGCATGGTCATGTGGAACGAGGTGTCGAAAACGGCGACGTTGGGCAGCTCAGGATACTTCTCGAGGCAATACTCGATTGCTGCGGCCTCGCCGTAGTTGTGCAGCGGAGCAAGCGGTGCCACCTCGAGAATCTTGGCCATGACCTCGTCGTCGACGACCGCGGAATCATCGAAGTGCCAGCCGCCCTGAACGATGCGATGCCCAATGCCATCAATCGTAAAGTCGGTCTTCTCGAGCTCCTCGAGCACACGAGCGATAGCAGAGCGATGATCGGGGAAAGGGACCTCCTCGGTCTGCTTGGCGCCACCGTTCTCGGAGTGGCCAAAGATGCCCATGTCCGAACCGATACGTTCGCAGTTGCCCTTGGCGAAAACCTCGCGGGTAACGGTATCCAAAAGCTGATATTTAAGGCTTGAGCTGCCGGCGTTGACAACAAGTACGTTCATGAGACTCCTTTGCAGTGCAATACGGTCGACGCAGACCCCTTAAGGCGGCCGCATTTTAATAAGAAGTTATCACAACTTGATAAATAGCTATCAAGCATATCGCCCAACGAGCACAAAAGAGGGGCCGAACGGCGCTCGGTCGTCCAGCCCCTCCCCTCTTGCAATTACTTGCCGTTGACGATGCGCTCGACGTCAGAAGCGATCATGAACTCCTCGTCCGTGGGAATGACGAAGATCTTGACCTTGGAATCCTTGGCAGACAGGCACCAAGCGCCGTCGCCACGCAGGGCGTTACGGGCATGGTCCATCTTGACGCCCATAAAGGCCAGACGGTCGGCAACGCCGGCGCGAACGGCCGGAGCGTGCTCACCGATGCCGGCGGTGAAGACCAGCGTGTCCATGCCGCACATGGAAGTGGCCATCTCGGCAGCCTTGGCGGCAATCTTGTAGACGAACATATCGAAGGCGAGCTGAGCCTCAGGGTCACCAGCAGCGGCGAGCTCCTCGACATTGCGGCAGTCGTTGGTCTTGCCGCCGGTCACAGCCAAAAGGCCGGACTTCTTGTTCATCATCTCGTCGACCTCGTCGAAGGTGTAGCCGCCCTCGCGCTGCAGGTAGCACACGGTAGCCGGGTCGATGGAGCCGCAGCGGGTGCCCATCATGACGCCGTCGAGCGGGGTGAGGCCCATGGTGGTGTCCATGCACTTGCCGTCCTCGATGGCGCACAGGGAGGCACCGGAGCCGATGTGGCACACGACGACCTTGCGGGCCTCGCCGTTGGTCATCTCGGCGACCTTCTTGGAGATGTAGCGGTAGCTGGTGCCGTGGGCGCCGTACTTACGGATGTGCAGCTTGTCGCAAACATCCTTGGGAAGGGCGTAAGTCTTAGCGACCTCGGGCATGTTGAAGTGGAAAGCGGTGTCGTAGACCGTAACGTTGGGCAGGTCGGGATACTGCTCCAGGCAGTACTCGATAACGTTGGCCTCGGGGTTGTTGTGCAGCGGCGCTAGCGGGGCGACCTCGCGAATCTTGGCGAGAACGTCCTCGTCGACGAGGGAGGAATCGCCAAAGTACCAACCGCCCTGAACGATGCGGTGACCGATGCCCTCGATCTTGACGCCGTTGGCCTCGAGGTCCTTCAGGACAGCCTCGATGGCGACCTTGTGGTCGGGGAACTCGATGTTCTCGGTCACCTTCTTGGAGCCGTTGGCAGCATGGGTGAAGGTACCGCCGGTAAAGCAGACGCGCTCGCAGGAGCCCTTTGCGGACACCTTGTGGGACTTGGTATCGATGACCTGATACTTAAGGGTCGAAGATCCTGCGTTGACGACCAGAACGTTCATGTGTCTCCCTACTAACAGGCGGTGTGGCGCCGCCAGGTTACATACGCTTCAATAATAAACCCAAACGCCCTCGCGCTCGGGTTTATTGCGTTGATATATAAGTTATCGGTGCCTAAATACTCATGGCCTTTGACTTGTAAGACGAAATAGCGCGGGGATATACACCAGGGAAGAAATCCCGAGCGCAACAAGCAATACGACTCGAATGCCCGCAACGCTACTCAGCACAGAGTTGAGCAGATAGAAAAGAACGGCACCCACCGCCACCATCTGGCTTTGAACCGAAATCAGTGAACAGCGCATCGATGAGTCGGCAGCATTTTGGAAAACTGAGTATTTGATTGGGGCAAACAACGAGTACGCAACTGTCTGCAGCACATAGAACACGGGCAGCAAATTAGCCGGAGTAAGGGGGATCAAAAACAAAGCTGTCAATACTAAGCGAATGATGCCGCAAATACGCGCAAAACGGCCCTTGTCGACATGAGCAATCACACTGGGCACAATAAGCCCCATGGAGGCCGAGGCAAGGAGCTGGACCGCAATGGTCACACCCGAAGCGACGGAATTCATTCCGCGGCCCGCAAGCAGCAGTGAGAAAAAGTCTTCCAGGGCGACAAAAGCAAATGCCTGAGAACAGTCCATGATGAACGCTGACCGAAGAATGCCATTACCCGCAATAGCAGCACAGATCATCTTCGGGCTAATTCCATGCTCAGGTGTCACCGCGGTGCCCCCTCTTCTCACCTCAGGAATACAGACAACGACAACCAATGTCAGCACCATTGCGATGATATCGACCGAAAGCCCAATGAGATACGCGCCAGCGGACGAAATGAAACCGCCCACACAAGCGGAGAGGGCATAAGACGCATAGAAAACAAATCGCTCAACGACATTAAGTCTTACGAGCTGGTCCTGAGAGACGCTGTCAATGTAAATCGCTTCTATGGATCCGCTCACACATGCAACGGCAAAACCCTTGAGAGCGAACGCACCGATTAAAAGCAGAGGAGAACGGACAAGGAGTAGGGCGGCGTAGTATCCAAGCATTCCCACGACGCCAACGAGACCACTCGTCTTTCGTCCAAGCCTATCAGCAATATAGCCAGTGGGAACTTCAAGGATGAACTTGCTCACTTGATATGCAATCATCATGCTAGAAATCGCCACCATCGAGAATCCGACGAATTCAAGGTAAACCGTCAGAAAATACAAAATGGTGCTGAAGTTCGACAGAAAAACGAACGTCATATAAAGCAAAACCGTACGGTTTTTCATGCTCCGCCCTCCAAGAGTCAGCAATCTAAATCGGAATCTTGGAAAAGCATGAGGGCAAAGCTGTCAGCTATGTGTTGCAAGGCGTCAACATTCACTTGACGACACGAGGCCAAATGGCCTCACGAAGCAAGATGACGCAATAGGTGAAGAAATACCGTCTGGTGTCGATCGGTCCAGGCATTTTGTCGATAGCAAAAGTAGATGGGCAAGGCTACGTCATGCGAGCCTTCAATAGAGCACTCGCTCACTTCCAATCCATCTGATGCGAGAGAAGAGCCAGAAAAACTCAATATCAATCCCCCGGCTTGAAGAAACTCGGCCTGCGCCCTGCTTCCGTATTCGACATCGCGAAAGCGGAAATTAACCAGCTGAGCTTCGGGACATTGATTGATTGCATTGAGACAGGGTGACAAATTAATGGGAACAGCGAGCCTGCCGCCCAGTAACTCACGAATGGTCATAGCGTCAACAGATTGATGACCAGCTGGGCATGAAAGAACCCTGAGCTCCTTTTCACCCATATATTTTGAAGAAAGGACGCTGTCCCGTGGTTCCTCAAACGAGATAGCCGCGTCCGAAATTCCAAGTATAAGTGATTCAAAGCATGTTGCCGTTGGCTGATGCCACACATCAAGATGAATCTGAGGGTGCGAGCTTTCAAACGAGTCGTACCAGTTTTCGGCAAAAAGGCGCCCCCGCCCATGAAGGCAGGGGGCGTAAAGACGAAAGTGGCCGTCGGGCGAAACGCCGCCGTTCCCCGATTGAGCGTACTTTTTGAGATCGTCGACTTGCGCCAGGATCACGCGTGCACGACGCGCAAATTCTCTGCCCGCCGGAGACAAAACAGCCTCCCCCGCCGATCGGTCGAGCAAAACGATCTGATACTCAGATTCCAACTTTTTGATTGCTGACGAAACGGCCTGCGGACTCACATGAACGGCGCGAGCTGCTTTGCGCACGCCACCATAGTTCGCTACCGCTTGAAGGTATTCGAGTTGAGAAAGCTGCATAGATTACTCCAAAGGCAGCCAAGTCGACGGCCTACGCGCCCTCAGATGAGGTTCTCGCCCAGGTTCTTGCCGCCGAGGACGTGCATGTGGAAGTGCATGACGGTCTGACCGGCGTTGACGCCCTTGTTGGAGATGATGCGGAAACCGTCCTCCAGGCCCTTGGCCTTAGCGACCTCCTGGATGGCGTGAGCCATGGCGCCCATGGTCTCGGCAGGTACGTTGTCGGCGATGTCGCTGTAGTGCTTCTTGGGGATCACGAGCGTGTGGACCGGCGCCTGGGGATTGAGGTCGTCGAAGGCGATGACCTGATCGTCCTCATAGACAACGGTCGAGGGGATCTCGTGGTTGGCAATTTTGCAGAAGATGCAATCGCACATGGTTGGTTCCTTTCTCACAGACCAAGGTAATTATATTTGGTCGGGATGGTTAGAACGAGAGGTTGTCGTCGGTGTTGGCGGCTTCGCCGTCGGCGAGCACGTCGTTGCCGTCGACGTCCTTAAGAAGCACCGAGACCTTCTGCTCGGCATCGGACAGGCGGGTGCGCAGGCTCTTGAGGAGCTCGACGCCGCGGGTATAGCTCTCGAGCGACTCCTCGAGCTCCATATCGCCAGACTCCAAGCTGCGGATGATGAGCTCCAACTCCTGCGAGGCCTGCTTGTACGTAAGCTGCTCGACCGGGGTCTTCTCTGCCATATCTGTTTCCTTTCCTAAAGGTTTATCGCTATGAAACGCGGCCTACTCGACCGTATCGACCGTTGCTGCCACGTTGCCGTCCGCCATGCGCACGCGAATGGCGTCGCCCGGCTTAAAGGTCTTGGCACTTGTAGCCACGCCGTCAACGCTGTACGCAATGGAATAGCCGCGGGCAAGCACCTTGAGCGGCGACAGGGCATCTAGCGAGGCTGCCGCACGGCCCAGGTCGGACGCGGGCTTGTTGAGCATCGTGCGCCCCTGATGCTCCAGACGGGAGCTCGCGAGCGTGAGCGCATGGCGTTTGCCATCGAGCCCCGAGGTGCTTACAACCAGACGCTCGGGCAAGCGCTCAAAGTTGGAGCGAAATGTCCCGACCGAGCGTACTATGGCGCCCGACAGGCGATCGGCAGTCAGCGCAAGCTCCGATTCGCGACGCTCGACCATAAATGTGGGGTCGTTGAGGCACGGGCGGCACGCAGCCGCATCGAGAGCATCGCCCAAGCGAGCCGTATAGGTATCCCAGGCACGGCGACCGCGCTGGTCGAGCATTTCCAGATCGACCTGATCCGACCCAATCATCGATGCCATCGCGGCACCCAGACGCTGATGGCGCGCCTCGAGCACATCGGCCAACTCCGTCATAGCCGGCGCCACCGATTCTGCCGCCGCCGTGGGCGTGGAGGCGCGGCGGTCGCTCACCATGTCGCAAATCGAGGTATCGGGCTCATGGCCGATACCGGTCACCACAGGCACGGGACAGGCAGCCACTGCACGGGCAAGCTCCTCGTCGTTGAAGGTCATGAGGTCCTCGAAGGAGCCGCCGCCGCGCACCAGCAAGATACAGTCGGGCGCCGGCGTGATGGCGGCGGCACGGCGCAGGCCCTCAATGAGCTCGGCCGGCGCACCCTCGCCTTGAACCTTGGCGCCCACGCAGACGAGCTCGACGAGCGGGTTGCGACGACGCAATGTGCGCTTGACGTCGTCGATTACGGCACCCGAAAGCGAGGTGACGACCGCCACGCGGGAGCAGAACACCGGGATGCGGCGCTTGCGCGCTTCGTCCATCAGGCCCTCGCGGCGTAGCTTTTCGGCCAGTTGCGCCACTTGTTGACGCAGCAGACCCTCGCCCGCCAGCGAAAATGAGCGAGCGACAAAGCTCATGCGGCCCGTGGCCTTATAGAGATTGAAGCTGCCCTTAAAGCTCACCTGCATGCCATCGCGCAAGTCGAAGGTGCGCTTAAGGTAGGCGCCCTTCCAGATGATGCAGTCAACGGCGGCCGAGTCGTCCTTAATCTGGAAGTAGCAGTGGCCGCTTCGGGCATTGGGGCCACGGAAGCCCGTGACCTCGCCCAGAACGCTCAGCTGCGGAATGGCATCGAGCGCACCGGCGGCGATCTCTACCGCCTGGCTCACGCTGAGTTCCTTACGCTCCTGCTCGTCCGAACCGTCGAACTCGGCGGAAACGGCATTGCCGGTCAGATTCCAGCCTGCCACGCAGCCTCCTTTCGTTATCGTGCACAAGGGCTCCGGCCCTGCGCAAATTCAAGTCCAACACATAGTACAGCGCCGCGGGGACACAAATCTCCGCGGCGCCTGTCAAGCCAATTTGTTATCGGTTGGAGTTTCTGTTGTAGCGAGCCATCAGGTAGAGCAGCTGAATGATCGAAGTGAGCGCTGCAGCAACATAGGTAAGCGCAGCTGCCGTCAGGACCTTCTTGGCACCATTGACCTGCTTGGAGCTCATGCCCGACTGCTCGATGTACGCCACGGCGCGGCGGCTGGCATCAATCTCGACCGGCAGCGTAACCAGTTGGAACAGCACGCTAAACGAGAAGAAGATCAGTGCGAGGGATGCGAGCCCGGCAATGTTCATAAACAGGCCCATGAGCAGCACGATCGTCCAGGTGTTCTGGGTAAAGTTGACGACGGGGACCAAAGCGGTGCGTAACTTCATCATGGCGTAGCCGCTTTGACGCTGGGCGGCATGGCCCGCCTCGTGGCAGGCGACGGCAACGCTTGCGACCGACCCGCCCGAACGGTTGGCATCCGACAAATACAGGTTGTTGTCCTGCGGGTTGTAATGATCAGTGAGCTCGCCGGCGACGCCCTTGATGCCCACGGCGTTACAACCGTTTGCATCGAGCATGCGGCGAGCGACCGTGGCACCCGTATCGCCGTCCGAGCGAACCTTGGACCAGGTTTTGTACGTCGAGTTGATATAGCTCTGCGCGGCAAGGCCAAGCACCGTGCAGACAAGAACAACCAGCAGGTACAGCGGGTCAATGCCAAAGCCGTATCCATAGTAATAAGGCATGCGAATTCCTCCGAATCGAGTTACACGTTGGAGGCATTCTACCCACTCAAGCGGCTAGGCTTCCTTACAGCAATTCAATTTTGCCATCTTTGACCGTCAACCCCATATTGCCCGAAAGCAGATCGTCCAGGCGCGAGCCCACAAGCTCAAAACGCCAGCCTTCGCGCAGGGGGCTCTGCTCGGGGTGCTCAATATAGTCGGCCAGGTCATCGCGCGACGCAATGACCGAGGTCGCCACGCCCGAGCGCTCGGCAACCAGGCGGATGAGCGCGTACATAAGATCCGTCACGCTCTCCAGTTCCGGAGAGATCTGGCGATGCCCGCGCACCATGAGCGGCAGGCGATCGTGCGGGCAGCTTGCGCCGCGCTTGATGGCCATGAGCGCGCCGTCCACATCGCGCTCCCCCAACTGATCGGTACCGCGAATGCTACGGAACTCCTCAACGCGCACGGGATTGCGCTTAACGAGCGCAAGCAGCGTGTCGTCGGACATGACCCACTTGCGCGGGATGTTGCGGCGCTCGGCGCGGTCCTCGCGCCAGGCGGCGAGCTCGCGCGCGATACCCAGCTGGTGACGGCTGCACGAATTGATGCGTTTGACCTTGCGGAACGCCTCGTGGCGATCGGCGCGATAGTGCGACTCGTCAGCCAGCGGGCGCAGCTCGTCGAGCACCCAGTCCACACGGCCCAGCTCGCGCAGGCGGCTCATCATCTCGGTATAGGCGACGATCAGGTACTTGACGTCATCGATCGCATACTCAATCTGCTTATCGGTCAGCGGGCGGCGCGACCAGTCGGTCAGCGACTCGGTCTTGGGCAGCGATACGCCGCAAAACGTCTGCACGAGCGCGCCATACGAAATCTGCTGGCGCTCGCCCAAAAAGGCGGCGGCGACCTGCGTATCGAAAATCGGTCGTGGCAGTGCGCCTACGGTATGAAGCATGACCTCCATATCCTGCGAGCAGGCGTGAAAGACTTTGGTCACGCCCTCGTCGGCCATAAGCTCGGCCAGCGGCGACAGGTCGTCGATCACCAGAGGGTCGACCGCCACGCTCTCGGCAGGGGTGGCAATCTGAACCAAGCACAGGCGCGGATGGAACGTGCGCTCGCGCAAAAACTCGGTATCGACGGCAATCGCGTCGAACTCGCGGGCGCGCTGGCAAAAGTCGAGCAGAGCCTGATGTGTGGAAATGTACATATCAACCCATCGAATAAGGTTAGGCCCGAAAAACACGGGTAGGATATCGGCATTGCCCTACAACTATACTCGGTTAGTCACAGAACGGGAACGTAAGTATGCGCTGCCTTATCATCCACAACCCGGCATCGGGCCCCAGCTCAGATGAAATCTACGCATTCACGCACGCCCTCGCGCAGGGCGGCAACGAGGTCGTAATGCGTTTTATCGGCGATGGCATGGAGCCCGAGGACGCCGTGGCGGACGTGCGCGAATTCGATCGCGTGGTGATTTCGGGCGGCGACGGCACCGTCTCCAACGTGCTCGATCAGATGCGCGGATGCGGCGTCCCCACGCTCGTCTTCCCCTCCGGTACGGCCTGCCTGTTCTTCAAGAACATCGGCAATGCCCCTGAGGCGGCGGCGCTCGCCAAGGCCTGCCGCGTCGGCCGTACCGTCAAGGCGGACATGGGCGAGCTCTTTTGGCTCGACGAGAACGGCAACGAAAAGCGCCACGGCTTTATTATCATCGCCGGATCGGGCTACGATGCCGAAATTATGATGAAAGCAGCCCCCACCAAAAACGACATCGGCGAGATCGCCTACTTCCTATCTGCGCTCGCCACGCCCAATCCCACGGTGGCGCACTTTACGATTGAGCATGACGGCATTGTCGAGGAGCTCGATGGCATCTGCTGCATGGCCGGCAACACCTCGGTCATCCAAAACGCCATCAATCTGTTCCCCAACTGCCGCATGAACGACGGCATGGTCGACATCGTCGTTATTGAGCCCGTAAAAACCGTGCAGCTCTTGCCTACCGTGATTACCGCCGCACTCGACCCCGCTGGCAAGGTGCTCGGCCGCCCGCAGTTCAAGATCATCCAGACCAAGGAAGCCAAGATCACCTGCACCCCGTCGCTGGGCATGCAGTTCGATGGCGAGATCATCTCCAGCAACTCGGGCGTCTTTGGCGCCCGCGCGCTTCCGCAATGCCTCGACCTCATCGTCGACGAATTCTCCCCGCTCGGAAAATAGGAGGACCCCATGAACGACAATCCCCTGCTCGGCTTTATCGTCATCGTTTTGGCCATGCTCGTAGGCTATGCGATCAACGTGATCCACCGTCGGAAGAAGTAATTCCACATTGGTATGATATTCATCCAATTATCGTCTCCCCCGCTGTTTATGCATTTGCCAAACAGCGGGGGATTTTTATTTTCGGTATTTCCAGACGCTTTATTGAGCTACAGTAATTGTAGGGCGTCTTTATTAAAGTAAAGCTACAAACTGAGTACAATTAACCGTTCATCGCATATTTCATCACGCTTATCGACTAAGTTTCTTTCATAGATGAATATTGTTTCCAGTTCGTTACGCTAATGAGGTGTCTTTATTGGCTGAAGCCCTCTGGCAACGGAGGGCTTTCGCACGCTGGGAGGGAATATGAGGAAAACTCACCCCGTCAACGCGCTCAAAAAGCTTGGCATAGGCCTCGCCTTTGGAGCAGCAACCATCATGTCCATGCCGACCTCTGCGCTCGCCTGCACGCAAATCTACATGGGCAAGAACCTTACGGCCGACGGCAACACGTACTACGGCCGCGCCGAGGACTTTGGCCCGCGCTACCTCAAGCACTTTGGCATTGAGCCGTCGCATGCCCCCGGGTATACCTACGGCTCAGACGAGTCCGACTTCTCATACAGGTCAACCAAGACTACATATCGTTATAGCTACGTGCGCGATCATCCTTCGCAGTGGCACGGGCGCTATGATGCCTACTCTGAGGCAGGCATCAACGAGAAGGGCGTGTCCTGCTCCGCAACGCTGACCACCAACATGAACGATAAAGCCGCCAAGGCAGACCCCCTGACCGACACTGGCATTGGCGAGTATAGCTACGGCAGCGTTATCTTAGGCGAAAGTGCCAAAGCACGTGAGGGTGTCGAGCTCCTCGGCAAGATCATCGACGAGCAGGGCGCCAACGGCAACGATCAGATTATCATCGCCGACAGCAACGAGACTTGGCTGTTTGCCGCACTTTCCGGCCACCAGTGGATCGCCATGAAGCTCGCCGATGACGTCGCCTCACTCAACCCCAACATCGGCGGACTCAATTACGATGTCAACCTTGATGACGCCGAGAACTGCCTCCACTCCGAGGGCATCCAGACCATGCCCGAGAAAAATGGCTTCGCCGAGTACACCGACGGCAAGCTCGACGTTGCCAAGACCTATGGCAAAAGCGTCGCCGATTCCGGCGTTCATCAGTGGACTCGCTATGTCCAGGGCCGCGATTACTTCATGACCCCGTTGACCAAGGGTGCGGATTACGACATCGTCACGGTTAAACCGAAAAAAGGCCCCGACCAAATCGGAGCCATGGTCAGCGAGATCCAGCCCCTGTTCTTCAAGCCCGGCAAGTCCGACTGGAACACCTTTGAGATGATCCGTGCATTTGGCAACCGCGGCGAAAATGTCCCCGGCCTCAACGCCAACACCGACGGTGTCTACGCCATCGGCACCGAAAGAAGCACCGAGACCAACCTCTTCCAGATCCGTCAGGGCATGGACCCCGAGATCGCGACCATTCAGTGGGAGATGCTCTCCCGCGCCGCCTACTCCGTCGCTATTCCTCTGTACTCTGCACTGCTCACCGAGGTCAGCCCCTACTTCAGCAATCAGGATGTCTCCTACGATCACTGCGAAGAGACGGACATCGTGAACAACGAGGAGCCCGAGAACTCCATCAACTACGTCCTCATGGACATTAGTTCCCTCTGCTACGAGCACCGCGAGCAGCTCGGCACCGGCGTTCGCGCCTACCTCGACGCTCTCCAGAACGAGCTCATCGAGCAGAACCTCCAGGTCGACAAGGCCATGCAGGCTGCCGAGGGCACCGAGGCCCGCACCGCCTTGGCCAACAAGGCTGGCAAGGCTGCCACCGAGAACACCTACGTCAAGTGCAAGGCCCTGCTCCAGGAGATGCGCGCCTATCTGAAGGCTGGGGATTTCAGTACGCCCTTCACCCCGAGCGACCTGAACACCGAGACCAACGGCCTCAAGGTGTCCATCACCTACGCCAAGGACGCTCTTGCCACCGACCCGGTAACCCCGGATCAGCCTGGCACTCCCGAGCAGCCTGGTACTCCTGAGCAGCCCGGTACCCCCGAGCAGCCCGCTAAGCCCGAGCAGCCCACCACCAAGCCCGAGAAGCCTGGCAAGTCGGACACCACGACCACGGTAACCACCAACAAGACGATCACCAAGGGCGGCCTGCCCACCACCGGTGATCGTTTTGATGGCCGCGTGGTGGCTGCATTCGCCATCGCTGGCGTTGCCGTCATCTCCGCGGGCGGTTACTTCCTCTACCGTCGCAATAAGGAGTAACGTCTTAGCTGAGCGGGCAAGGCAGCAATGGCAGCCTCGCCCGCTCAGCCCGCTCTTTTGACCGGTGGGAAACCCGCCTGAATTCTTTTCAAAAAAGATTTCCCCGCACACACTTCGCTGTGCTATAGTGCAGCGCAACAGCAACTAGGTGCGACCGCGCCACGGCATCACGAAAGGAGCCACCAACATGAAGAACACGATGAAGTCTCTCAACAACTGGTGGTGGCGTGATGCGAATACGATCGGTCGACAGTGAGTCCCTCACGCCTGTTTTTGCGCTCTAGGTGATTGGAAGGCCTCCGGTTTCGACCGGGGGCCTTTTTCTATCTCGAGCCCGATCGCATTCGCATCACGCGCCTCCGCTTTCCCCTTGCACTCCCCTTCCGAAAGGATTTTCACCATGTCTCAGAACACCACCGCCACCCAGCCCCGCACCGTCCAGACCGCCGACCGCGGCAAACTCGACGTCCGCGCTCTCGTCCTGCTCGCCATCCTGCTCGCTGCCGGCTTCATCCTCAACTTCACCGTCGGCAAGGCAATCTCGGGCATCTCGGGCGGCATGATCAGCCCCGAGTTCATCATCTCGGCCTTCTGCCTCACTATCCTGGTCGTTCGCCCCAACATCGGCCAGGCGCTCGTCATTGGCCTCATCTCGGCTGCCGTGATCCAGATCACCACCACTTCGCCGTTCGTCGATTTTGCCGCCGAGGGCATCGCCGCCATGCTCATGGCCGTCATCGTCAACGCTGCTGCCAAGGACGGACAGGTCAAGTCTGCCGTCGCCATCGCCGCAACGTTCGTGACCACCTTTGTCTCGGGCGTCATCTTCATGGTCATCAAGATGGCCATGCTCGGCGTGGTCGGCGAGCTCGCCGCCGCCATGTTGCCCGTCGTCGCCATGACCGCCGTCTTTAACGCCATTCTGATCGGCGCCCTCTACTTGCCCATCCAGAAGGCCCTGAAGCTCAACTAACCCGCTCGGCTTTACGAGCCACCCCATCTTGGCGTTCATTCGCCGCTCGCGTACCCAAGTACGCTTCGCTCCTCTTTCGCGCCAACCTGGGGCCCCTCGTAAAGCCGTCTCCGTGCTTCACCACCAAAGACCGTCCCAAACAACGAGCTTTTTTGGGACGGTCTTAAACAACTGGTCATTTAAGACTGTCCCCAATGACTATGAAAGGTATCCATGGAAACGATCATCAACGTCGACGATGTCTCGTTCTCCTATGGCACGCAGACCGAGCAGGCGCTCAGCCACATCTCGCTCAGTGTGAACAAGGGAGATTTCATCGGCATCATCGGGCCCTCGGGCGCCGGCAAGTCCACGCTTGCCGCCTGTCTGTCGGGTGCCGTGCCCCACCACTACACCGGCACGTTCTTTGGGTCCGTCATGGTTGACGGCCACGACACCTGCGAGGTCTCGCTGACCGACGTATCGCAAATCGTCGGCAGTGTGCTGCAGGATATCGACACGCAGATGGTCGCCTCGGTCGTCGAGGACGAGATGCTTTTTGGCCTGGAGAACTTTGGCGTTCCCCACGACCAGATCGAGCAACGTGTGAGCGAGACGCTCGAGACCGTCGGCATCAGCGACCTGCGCGACCGCGAGATCGCCACGCTTTCGGGCGGCCAAAAGCAAAAGGTTGCCATCGCCGCCATCCTCGCCATGCGTCCGCGCGTGCTCGTGCTCGACGAACCCACCGCGGCGCTCGACCCCGCCAGCTCCACGCTGGTTTTCGAGACCCTGCGTGAGGCCAACCGTGCACTCGGCATCACCATCGTCGTCGTTGAGCAAAAGGTCGCCCTGCTTTCGGAGTACTGCAACCGCGTGCTCGTGCTCAATCATGGCGAAATCGCGCTACAGGGCGAGCCGCACGAGGTCTTCGCGCATACCGACGAGCTCCGTGCCATCGGCGTCGACTGCCCTCGCGTCACGCGCATCTTCAATAGCCTCGAGGCCGATGGCCTGGTAAGCGGTACCCCTTGCTTGGATGTCGATGAGGCTGAGCGCCTGATTTCGGGCATCGTCGACCCCGCACACGCGGCCATCGAAGCCCAGACGCCCGCCGGTTCCCCGCATGCACCGTCGTTGCGCCCTCATGCCAAGGACGCCGAACCCGTACTCACCTTCGACCATGTTGAGTTTGCCTATCCCAATGGCGGCGCCGCCGTACACGACCTTAGCCTGACGCTCTATCCTGGCGAGCTCGTGGGCATCGTCGGCCAGAACGGTGCCGGCAAGACCACGCTCACCAAGCTGCTCACGGGCCTGCTCAAGCCCGCCTCGGGCAGCGTACGCGTCACGGGACTGGATACCGCAGCCGCTCCCACGAGCCGCATTGCCCGCGAGGTCGCGACCCTCTTCCAAAACCCTGACCGTCAGATCTGCAAGGACACCGTGCTCGACGAGGTCGCCTTTGGCTTGGAGCTTGGCGGCATGGACCGTGCCGAGGCTCTGCGTCGCGCCCAGCTCGTCATCGACCGCTTTGGCTTGCCAGCCGACGAGGCGCCCTTCTCGCTCTCGCGCGGTCAGCGCCAGATGGTGGCACTCGCCTCTGTCGTGGTCGTAGAGCCCAAGATCGTTGTGCTCGACGAGCCCACGAGCGGCCTTGATTACCGCGAGTGCATGACCGTCATGGAAACGGTGCGCACCATGGCCGAGCGCGGTTGCGCCGTTATCATGGTTTGCCACGATATGGAAGTCGTCTCGGATTTTGCCGAGCGCATTGTGGTAATGGCCGACGGTCGCATCCTCGACCGCGGCCGCACGCACGAGCTATTCTCGAACATCGATCTCATGCGGCGTGCCTACGTGGAGCCTCCCCAGGTTATTGAACTCTCGCGCCGTCTGGCATCTTCCGTCTCGCCCGCTTTTGCGCAGGTGAGCGAGGTCACCGATGTCGTTCGAATTACCAAGGAGATGGTCCACCGTGGTTAACGTCATCGACTACATGCCGGGCGATACGCTGCTGCATCGCCTGAATCCCGTCGTCAAACTGGGCCTCGCCGCCGCCATCATCGTCGGCATCTTCTTGTCCGACACCTACGTGGCGCTGCTGGGCTTTTTGGCACTCACCCTTGCGCTGGGCGCCTATGCCGGCATCGTCGACCGTCTGTTCTCGCTGCTCAAGTTGCTGATTACGCTCGCGCTTATCATGCTGGTGCTCCAGCTGGCCTTTATGCGCGATGGCAACGTGGTGTGGGGTTTTATCACCGACACGGGCCTCATCACAGGATCGAAGGCCTGCCTGCGCCTGCTGGGTGTGGCGTTACCGCTCATCCTCATGCTCATGGTGACCAAGCTCAATGACCTTGCCAACGCCTGCGTCGAGGTGCTGCACGTGCCGTATCGCTATGCCTTCACCTTTACCACGGCGCTGCGCTTTGTGCCGGTGTTTGGTCAGGAGATGAACGCCATCATGGAGGCGCAGACCGCACGCGGCGTCGAGTACGACACCAAGAACCCCATCAAGAAGCTTAAGCTCATGCTGCCACTGTGTGTGCCACTGCTCATCTCGAGCGTGGGCAAGACCGATGCCACCGCGCTTGCCGCCGAGCAGCGCGGCTTCTACCTGCGCACACGCGCCAGCTCGTACAAGCGCTATCCCGTCAAGGGCCTGGACATCGCCGTGCTCATCGTCAGCATCGCCCTCATCGCCATCGGCTTCCTGTTCTAGTTCACCACCGACAGCAACCGCCCAACGCAAAAGGCCTCGGCTCGCACCAAACGAGCCGAGGCCTTTACTGTTTCACCAGATAAAACCTACCAAAATTAACCTGTCCCTTTTTGGCAGGTCGGAAGCTAGAGGCGGTAGGGGGCACCGCTACGGATGATGGATTCGCGCACTAGGACGTCCATGGCGTCGAGGGTGATCTCGGGCATCTCTCGGTACTTTTGCAGCACCGATAGCTCGGTGCAGGCCAGAATGACGCGGTCGCAGCCGCTACGGGCAAACTCCCACATCACGCGATCGAACTTATCCATATCGGGCTCACGTCCGGCCTTCACATCATCGTAGATAAGCGACATCACATCGTTCTGACGTTTCTCGCTGGGATAGACAACCTCAACACCCGCAGCCTTACATTCGCGGCCGTAGACGCCCGCGCCCACGGTTCCGTCGGTGCCCATGATGCCAATCTTGTGCACCGGCTCGGCCGGCATACTCAGGTTGGGGTCGAACTCGCACTCCCCCATCACCGCACCGGCCAGAGCATAGCGCACCGACTCACGCGGCATGTGGATAATCGGCACCTTCGTAAACGACTGGATCTGGTCGTAGAAGTAGTGTGACGTGTTGCAGGGAATGGCAATGTGCGCACAGCCCAGCGACTCGAGTGCCTGGGCACACTCTTTCATGGTCGCCAGCAGCTTGGCATGCTCGCCGGTCTTAATGGCCAGCGTGCGGTCGGGCATGGTCGACTTGGAGAGCACCACCATGTCGATATGTTCCTGATCGCAGGCAGCAGCCGTATGACGCACCACCTGGTCGTAGTAATACGACGTGGCCTCGGCGCCCATGCCGCCGATAACTCCCAGCTTTTCCATCGCCGCCTCCTTGGTGACGCTTGCGCAATTGCGCGTATCATACCCGCGCCCGCCCGATGCAAACCGGACGGGCGCCACGCTCATCTACTTGTAATACGTCTTGAACAGCTTAAAGTGGCGCAGCTTGGTGTGCCACATGCGCAGCCAGCGGTTAAAGACAAAGTCGCCCTTCATAAACGAAGGGTCGGCGCCCTTGCCTTCCTTGTCCAGGCGATGCACCTTAGCGCGCAGCTCGGGATCCTTGACGTATTTGTCGACGACTCCCATGGGGACGACCATCCACAGCGCCTCGTCCTGCGCCGTCACAAACTCCGGCTCAAACGGGCGGTTGAACACATACTCGTCCACCACATACTTGGCAACGTTAAAGCCACTGTTAGTGACGTAGTAGTTGCTGCGGCCCTGGCGCGTGTTGAAATCGAAGAACTTAAACGAGCCGTCGCGCTCGTCGTACTTAACGTCAAAGTTGGAATAGCCCACAAAGTGAAGGTCCTCGAGCAACTTGCGCACGCCGCCCATGAGCTCGTCGTTGGGCTCGGTAATGATACAGGCGTGGTTGCCGACACCGTGGGGCTGATGCTCCTCGAGCAGCACATGGCCCAGGCACATCATGCGGACCTTGCCGTTGCGGTCGGAATAGCTGGTGAGCACGCGCATGTACTCGTCGTTGCCGGGCACGCGATCCTGCAAGATCAGGTCGTCGGTGTAGCCGCTGGCATACGAATCGCGAATGACCTGTTCCAGCTCGGCGCGGTCGGCAATCTCATAGGCCTTCTTCTGGCCCTCGAACTCGTGCTGCCACCACATGATGCCATCAGAAGGCTTCAGAATCATCGGGTAAGGAAAATCGATCTGGTCGAGCACTTCGGCAGGCGCCTCACCCTGGGCATTGAGCATCGCCTTGGTAAAGGTAAACGTGTGCGGATAGGGCACGCCATGCTTCTCGCACAGCTCGTAGAAGATCTCCTTCTTCTGGCACTGCTCAAGCATGCTATAGGGAGCGTAAGGCGCGACGATGTTATCCGCCAACTCATGGGCATCCTTGGCCTGAGCCACGAGGGCAACGTAGTTGTCGCCACAGCCCACAAGGACAATCGTCTTATCGGCATGCGCTTGGGCAATGCCGTTGACGGTTTTGAGCATCACGGGCATGGTATCGATATCCACGTTGGGCGTGTAGTCGATAATCTGGCTGCGGTACGCGGGACCCGTCTGATACTTGCCAAAGACCAGACTCTTGACCCGGTACTCCTCGTAGAAGGCACGCGCCACCGAATAGGCGTTGATGTCGCCACCGAGCAGCACGGGAATGAACTCGCGCTCTGTAAATTGCAATGCCATGGAAACTTCCTATCATGAACTGCCCACACAACGGGCGGTCTTTGCGCAACTGATTTATTCTAGCGTGCCAAGCCGCCGGCGCCCAAAGCTCCACCGTATCTATGGCAATCAACGTAATTGTCCAGCACGAAGGCCAGCACGAAGACGGCGCTCACCGTTGTATGACAATGGGCAATGAACCTACCATTGTTGTAGGATTCAACATGTTGCCCGCCCCGTCGAAAGGTGCACCGTGCCCCAGGCTCATCCGATCAACAACCCCATCATTGACGCCGCCAAGCGCGAACTTGCGGATCGTGCCCAGACGGCAGTTCCCCTACGCACCGCAAACGATGCTTACAACGGGCCTGCCCGTATCGTCTCAATCAACACGTCGGAGCACAAAGGCACTCGCAAGTCGCCCGTCGCCGATGGACGCGACACCGTCATCGAGCAATTTGGCCTCGCTACCGATGCGCACGCCGGACATTGGCACCGCCAGGTCTCTTTTTTAGCCGCGGAGTCCATCCAGACGGCGCAGGCACGCGGGCTCGACGTACACGAGGGTGACTTTGGAGAGAACTTCACCACGCAAGGCATCAATCTACTCTCGCTCCCCCTGGGAACGCAGCTCAAGATTGGCAACGATGTCCTGGTCGAAATCAGTCAGATCGGTAAGGTCTGCCACACCCGCTGTGCCATCTACTATCTCGCCGGCGACTGCATCTTTCCCCACGAGGGAGTTTTTGGCGTGGTGCTAAAGGGCGGAGAGGTCCATACCGGCGACGAAATCCAGGTGGTCAAGCTCGGCGACGGCACTTGCTCGTTCACCCCCGCCGAGGCGCTCGAAGAGATTGAGCAGGCTCGCCAGGAGGGCACGCTGTAGTTGTAAAACCCCACGTTGAGATAGCTTTTACAGCCCAAAGCTCCTCTTAAACAGGCCCCCGTAACGTTAAAGTTGAACTCTATGGTTTCTCAACAATTCATCATAACTGCAGGTCAAAGCCAAAGCCTCAAGTTCAACTTGACCCTTTGGAACCTTTAAGGTTCAAGTTGAGGTCGAAAGCAGTAGTAGAATACCGTTCGAACCATAACCTACGATTGATTGCAGAGGGACTGGATGCAGCATTCGAATCATCGCACCGCAGCGCTCATTGCGTCGAAGCCGGCTCGTATCATCACGAGCGCCGCGCTCGCCGTTGCGCTGACGGCCTCGCCGATGCTCTCCCCCGTTGCGGCGTATGCCGCCTCGCAGGCAACGCAGGACCAGCTTTCCGCAGCCCAGCAGAAGATCGAAGCCGCCACGAGCGCCTACAACGACGCCCGCACCAAACTCGATGACCTGCAAAAGCAGATTGACTCCAATGAGGCAAGCATCGAGGAAATCGAGGCTAAGCTTCCCGAGCAGCAGGCCAAGGCAAGCTCCGCCATGCGCGATCTGTACAAGTATCAGAAGGGCACCAATCCCATCGTGAGCTTCCTGGTCAACGCACAGAGCCTGGGTGAGTTCATCACGACCTGCAAATACACCAACCAGATCACGAGCTCGAGCGTCGACGAGATCGAAGAGCTCAATAACATGCAAACCGAACTCGAGCAGAACAAGGCCGAGCTCCAGCAGGCCAAGTCACAGCTTGAGGCAGAGCAGAAAAACGCCGAGGATGCGCTGACGCAGGCCCAGCAGCTCCGCAGCGAGGCACAGGCAAAAGCCGAGCAGGAAAATGCCGCCGAGCTTGCCAAGCTTGAGGCCGATAAGGCCGCTGCCGCCGAAAAGCTCTCGGGCGAGGGCGTAAGCGGCAGCAATTCCAGCAGCCAGGCCACCAACACCAACACCACCATCGACACCACGGTGAACAACGCCAATACCGGTAGTTCCGATTACGATTCGTTCATTAATGAGTGGACGAGCCGCATCGACAATTATCTCGCCGGCTCCCCCATGGCAGGCCAGGGCTATAACTTTGCCGTCGCCGCTTGGAATACCGGTGTCGACCCCCGTTGGTCCCCCGCCATCGCCTGCATCGAGAGCACCAAGGGTGCTTATTGCGCCAATTCTTACAACGCCTGGGGCTGGAGTGCACGTGGCGGCGGTTGGCGCAGCTTTGGCAGCTGGAGCGAGGGTATCTCCGCTCACGTTGCCTATCTGGGCGCCAACTACGGCTCCACCCTTACCCCGGCTGCGGCCAAAAAGTACTGCCCGCCCACGTGGCAGGACTGGTACAACAAAGTCGCCGCTCAGATGAACCGCATCTAAGTGCAACTGCAAAGGGCCCCAACGGGGCCCTTTTCTTTTAGGTAGCGGAGGTATCGACGACGCCGGTCGCATTGGCAACCGCGACTATGACGATCATGCATAGGAGCAGCACACCCAATGCCTTGAGCCAGAGCTTCGCGAGTTTCTTGCCGCGATAGCTGTCGAGCAGTGCGAATCGCCGACGAAGACGGCGCTTATCGAGCAGCGCAAAATGCATAAGCACCATAAGGCCATCGACAAAGAAAAAATACTCGATTATGAGAAGCCACGTCGGGTAGCTTTGGTTTGCTCCCGTGGGGTGAAAGACGGCAAAGTGACTTCCGGCAAAGAACACAAGCAGCGAGAAGCAGACGAGCGTATTCCAAATACGCCCCAGAGACTCCGGAACGCGAGAGAGCAGACCGCATGCAGCGGAGGCGGCAGGCCTAGGAAGCCCTGTGGGGTTCTGGAGCCCTTGGGGCGTCAACACCGTCTCCGAGGCCGGAGTACGGACAGGCGCAGGCGCAGGAGGCCGCACGGGGCGACTTAGATCGTATGCCGCGCGCGTCGCCCGTCCCAACGCTTCCGCGCTCGCAAAACGCTTGGCCGGGTCGAGCGCCATCGACATGCAGACGGCATCGGCAAGTGGAGTGGGAATGCCGCGTGCCTCGCATTGCTCGCGCATGTCGAGCCCTGGTTTAGGGTCGACTCCCGTCAAGCAGAAGAACAACAGGGCGCCAAGTGCGTAGACGTCGCTTCGCACGCTCGTCTGCCCAAACCCATACTGCTCGGGCGGCGCATAGGGCCGTGTCCCAAACTTGACGGTATCGGCATCGGCGCCATCGCGCCATACGCGCGCGATCCCCAAGTCGATAAGCGATGAAAACGTCAGGCCGTCATCAGGCGTATAGTTGGCACCTGTCACGATGATATTCGACGGCTTGAGGTCGCGATGGATCACCGGCGCCGAAGCCTCCCCCGCCATTGCAAAACCGGCATGGAGCTCGCCCACGGCGTCGCAAAGGACAGGATACAATTCACGCGCATAATCGGGAGCGGCTCCCAGACGGTCCACCAGCGCCCCGAGTGTCTCCCCTTCGATGTATTCCATAACCACGTTGAGCTCGTCGCCCACACGACGACAATCGACGATTCTGGGCAGGTGCTCAAAACGCCTGCCCGCCCGCTGAGCGGCAAACAGACGCTCGTATGCCCCGCCGATTTGAGCCGAAGCATCGATGCGTTTACGGACAAAGGGGCCGAGCGAACCACCACCGGTTCCTTCAAAGTACACGAGCTCGGTTGTTTCAACGGACGAGCGCTTAAGTACACGCTCCACGCGATAGCTGTCGTCGCGATCGAGCGACGCCAGGTGCTCGGCAAGCGCTGCGGTCAGCTCGTCATTGAAATATGTTGGGGTCTGAGTATCCATAGCCTCCATCATAGCGCAGGGCGCAGACACCCCATGGCATCCGCGCCCCGTTCGTTTGCATCGTTGTTCGACAGCTCCGCCGGCTCAGATATCAGCCGCTAACTCACCGTCTCCTCGCCAAAGCGATACAGTTCCTCGTTGACCTTTTGGAGGCTGCACCCGCGATCGATGCAAAAGATGATAATCGCATCGCGGCGGTCCTTGCAGTTAAGGACGCTTACCCCGGCAGCCGTCAGCGCACGGTTGGTCTCTTTGAGCGTCAGCGCCATCGCAAAGGCAATCTGCAGCACCTTATTGCGACTCGGATGACGCGCACCGGTAAAGATCTGATAGCCAAAGGTCTCATTGAGATCGGCCATACGAACCACGCGCGAGCGCTCCAAGCCCTTTTCCTGCAGTAGCTGCTTCAGGTAGTCCGAAAGCGACGGGGCGGCAAAGTCGTGCTCCCTGATATAGCCATCGATGTTCGGCGCATCGAGAAGCTCATTGAGCAACTCCTCGGTCAGCTTTTTATCGGGCATACGACTTCACCTCTCCCAGTGCATGCAACATGCTAGAAACCGCTCACATCCGAGCGTTCCCAATTGGCGACCTGATCGGGAGACACCGTACCCAGCGCCTCGAACTTCCAGGAGCCACCCGCCTTCAGATGATTGGTGTTTGCAAGAGCCGTTCCAACCTGGTTGCCGTCAGCATCATACAGAACATACTCAATCTGAATGTAGCTCTTTTCCTTGTCCGTGTTATTGGTCAGCGTACCCGTGATCTTATAGGCAAACTGATTGGAGGTGTCTTCAGCCTCGTCAGCAATGGTATACGGTTCTTGCGGTTCTTTTTGCTCCTCAACCTGCTGTGTCGTCTCGGCAGATTTTGCCGAATCGCTCGCAGACGAATCGGTTGAGTTGCCGCCCATAGAGCCCACGGCACCGGCAATAACCAGCACCACGATGACGCCTAGGACAATCTTGCCAATCGGCTTCTTTCCCTCTTTTGCCATTACGCATCCTTCCTACGATCCGGCTACTGTGCCGGCACGCAGCACATCGTAGGAGGCAGCGAACTCAAATTCATTAGCTGGGAGCTAATGTCGGACACAGCTTGCCATCTAACACTCATTAGTCCTTTTCTTCCTTCACCGAACTCATGCCTTTGTTGTTGACTATTAAACATTTAGACGTAAACTGCTTTGTTACCTTGTCAACATCTGAAAGGAACCTCATTGGGAAAAGACGTACTGGTACAGCAACTCGTCGACTCATTCGACAGCTGGCCCGCCAAAAAATCCGGTTGTGGATCGTCCCGCATGACACAAGAGCTCTATCCTTTTGACAAGCTCTTCTCTCCCATCAAAATTAACAAGCTCACCGTCAAAAACCGCATTGTCATGGCACCGATGGGCAATATCGACATGTGCGAGGAAACTGGCCGCCCCAGCGACATGATGCTGCAGTACTTTTTCGCCCGCGCCAAAGGCGGCTGCGGCCTCATCACAACAGGGCTCGTGCCGGTAAGCCACGGCATCGATACCACGGTCACCGAGCTGGACAAGCTCACCTATTTCCCGCGCATCGATCGAAGCCGAACCGTTATGGCAGGCTGGCGCGACCTTGCCCAAGGCGTCCATGCCTTCGGATCGCGCATTTTTGTCCAGCTTACGGCTGGACTCGGCCGCGTGGGCAACCCGCAATGCCTCATCACGCAAAAGAAGTTTCCGGTCTCGGCGAGTTTCTTGCCTAACTACTACATCCCCGCCATTCCATGCATGCGCCTCTCGGACCAAAAGCTGCGCCGTATCGTAAACAATATCGGCCAAGCGGCGGCCGATGCCCATGCCATGGGCATCGATGGCGTCTATTTGCACGGACACGAAGGCTATCTTATCGAGCAGCTCGGAAACCCCGCCTTTAACCATCGCAAGCTCGGGCGTTATGCCGATTGGCGTCAATTTGGCCTCGATATGGTCAAAGAAATCCGTCGCCGCGTTGGGCCCGACTACCCCATCATGTACCGCATCGACCTTTCGCTTGCACTCGAGGAAACCTATAACGAGCAGGTCATGAATTCGACCTATCTGGGACGCATGCGCGGCGGCCGCACGGTCGAACAGACCCTGTGCTATATGGAAGAGCTCGTGACGGCAGGAGTAGATATCTTTGACGTCGACCTGGGTTGCTACGACAACTGGTGGATGCCCCACCCGCCTGCGAGCATGCCCGCAGGCTGCTTCGTTCCCGTGGCGCGCGCCGTTCGGGAGCGCTTTGCCGCCGACAATATCCGCTCCAATGCCGGCCTTCCCGTACCCGTTGTCGCGGTGGGTAAGTTGGGCTACCCCGACATTGCCGAACGCGCCCTTCGCAATGGCGACGCCGATATGATCATGCTCGGACGCCCGCTGCTTGCGGATCCCGAGTGGCCCAACAAGGCGTACGCCGGTCGCGTGGCAGATATTCGCCCCTGCATCGGATGCCAGGAAGGATGCCTCAACGAGTTTGTCGAAGGGGGCCATCCGCAGTGCGCTGTCAATCCACGCTGCAGCTTTGAATACCTCATGCCCCAGACACCCGCTCCCGCCATAGAATCCAAACGCATAGCGGTGGTAGGAGCCGGGCCCGCCGGGATGGTCTGCGCGCTAATCGCTGCACGTCGTGGCCACGACGTAAAGCTCATCGACGCCGAAGATGGACTTGGAGGAAAACTCCTCTCCGCCAGCGCCGCCCGGATCAAGTTCGACCTCGATAATTACCGCTCCTATCTTGTTCGACAGGTGCGCGAGCAGGCAGAAAAACCCAACGGGAACCTGGCACTCGAGCTTGGACGGGCAGCACGCGCCGAAGATCTTGCAAAAGCAGGCTTCGGCGCAATCGTGTGTGCGACAGGCACTTCCAATGCGATACCGCCCATCCCCGGCCTTACGGAGCTTGCAGCATCGGGCCATGCCGTGCAGGCAACGCAGCTACTGCGCCAACCCGCGCTGCTTGGCAACGCCAAAACCGTCGCCATCATTGGCGGAGGGGCCGTGGGCTGCGAGGTTGCCCAATGGCTCACCGTCGAACACGGCATACCGCAGGTCAGCGTAATTGAAATGCTGCCTCACATGATGCAGGGCGCCTGCACGGCAAATCGCGGCCACCTACTCCATACGCTCAGGGGACGTAATGTGCGGCTCTTCAATATGACACGCGTCGAGCGCGCGGAGGTCGGCGGCAAGCGCGAGTCTGGAGCCCCATCGAGGTACGCGCGCCTCCACTTGAGTCGCAACTGCCACAAAAACGTTCCCGACCCCTACGTCTCGTGGTCACCGGTCTTGCCCGAGAACGTCGAAAACCCGCTTGCACCCAAAATCGGCAACGACTGGAAGCCGCTCGAGCTAACCTGCGACCTGGTAATCATTGCCTGCGGCGGACACCCCGACGACGCACTGTTCTACAAACTGGAGCAGACGCACGCCGCAAACGAGCTGCATAACATCGGCGATGGGTTTGCACCCGGCCGTGTGCTCGAAGCGGTCCGCGCGGCATACCGACTCGGCACCAATATCTAACACGAAAGGATAGGCTCACAGATGAACCTGACTTCCCAACAACAAGCCCTGCTCGACGGCGCCAAGGGCCCCGCCATGGCCAAAGTGGTCAAGACCCTCGTTATGTACGGCGAATGCTTTGGCGCCGAGCGCATGGTTCCCGTGACCGGCGCAAACGGTCATCTTGTCACAAGTTTTGGCCTCTCCATGCTCGGTCCAGTCTATGACCTTATGGATGAACTGCTGAAAGACGGCGCCCTGTCCGGTCAGTCATTCTCGGTCGACCCGAGACCCCTCGACCCCGCTGTCCCGGCCAACCCGCTGCAAAAGCTGCTGTTCAAGATTATGTATTCCAAACAAGACGATTATGAGGCACAGCTGCGCAGCATGGGCCTGTTGGACAGCGATGCTTTCACCTGCACCTGCTACCAGCCCGAGGTTGGCAATCGACCTCGGCGCGGCGACATCCTAAGCTGGGCAGAAAGCAGCGCCGTGGTCTTTGCCAACTCCGTGTTGGGCGCTCGCTGCAATCGCAACTCCGGCATCATCGAGATGTTCGGCTCAATTGCCGGCTTTGTCCCGGAATTCGGCCTGCTCACCGATGAGGGCCGCAAGGCGACCTGGATCATCGAAGTCGACTGTAAGCGCAAGCCCGAAGCGCAAGTGCTTGGCAGCGCCATTGGCATGAAGGTGATGGAAGACGTCCCTTACATTAAAGGCCTCGACCGCTGGCTTGGCCGCGAACTCACACCCGGCACGCAGGACTACCTTAAGGACATGGGCGCTGCCAGCGCATCGAACGGCGCTGTCGGGCTCTACCACGTGGACGGCATCACGCCCGAGGCCGTCGAACAAGGCGAACAACTCATAGCACCAGACGCCCAAATCTATCGCATTGACGACGCCGAGCTGGAACGCATCCGCTCGAGCTACCCCGTTATGTGGAAGAACCCGGACGCGCGCCCCAAGCTGGCCTTCATCGGCTGCCCCCACCTCTCGTCTGCACAACTCGCCCACTGGGCAGACGCCATCTGCGATGGGTTGAGTGCCTCCGGCAACTGCCGCGTACAAGTACCCACCGTACTGACCGCCGCCCCATCCGTGGCAGACGCCTTCCGCAAGACTGCGGCATACAGGCGCCTCTCGACTACCGGCGCCGTCGTCTCGAGCATCTGCCCGCTTATGTACACCAACAACCCGCTGTGCGGCAGCATGCCCATCATCACCAACTCCAACAAGTTGCGTACGTACTCGGCATCGCGCTACTACACCGACGACGAGGTGCTCGCCTACGTCACCACCGGAAAACCAATCAAATAGGAAGGCGACTCCTCATGAAGAAAATCTTTCACGGCCGCGTCGTTGTCCCCGGAACTGCCCACGCCAAGGCACTTGTCTCTCACGGAGGGCTCAACACACTCGCATCGTTTCAGAAGGCACTGATGTTTGGCGACAAAAAGGCCACGTGTTCCGACCAAAACAATCCCGACTTGTACGGCAAACCTTTGGCGGGATGTGCCTTGTGCCTTCCGCAGACCATCGGCTCCACCACGGGCGGCATGGTGCTCTTCTGCGCCACCAAAATGGGGCGCCAACCCGCATGCCTGCTGTTTTCCAAACCCATTGACAGCCTTGCCGCCGCTGGCGCGATCCTCTCGGGTGTATGGACCGACACCCCCATGCCCACCATTGACAACCTGGGCGATGAGTTTCTCGATGCCGTGTCGACGGGAGACGCCATCACCGTGGGCGAAGACGGCACGGTCATCGTCGGCTAAGGCTATCCGACCCGCCGCCCGCAGATGAACAACGTGTTTCGCCGTTTCCCACACGCGGTGCGGGCGATAATCTTGACGTATTCGATATACAACACGAAAGGAGTCCCACCATGGGAGCATCGGTATCGGTCGCACAGGGCGCGCCTCTTGATGCAGGCACCTACAAGGCAGACGAGGTAGCCGTCGAGCGCTTTTGCGAATTGCTGCGCATCCCCACCGTTTCGCGTGAGAACATCGCCGAGCGCGACGATGAGCCCTTCAGCCAGTGGATTCCCACGCTTCAGCGACTTTATCCGCATTTCTTTAAAGTCGCCGAGCTCACACGCATCGACGACTTTGGCGTGCTCCTGCGTTGGCCTGGCGCCGATTCCGCCTTGGACCCCATCGTCATGATGGCGCATCAGGACGTCGTGCCCGTCGAGGGCCAGGACTGGGAACACGATCCCTTTGGAGCCGAGATTTTCGACGGCGAGATCTGGGCACGCGGATCACTCGACACCAAGTGCATCGTCTCGGCTTTCTTCGAGGCCGCCGAGCACCTAATCGATCAGGGCTTCGTTCCCCCGCGCGATGTCTGGTTCTTCTCGAGCGATGGCGAGGAAATCGCCGCGCCTACTGCAACCCGTGCAGTGCAGTGGCTTCGCGAGCATAACATCCATCCCTATATGGTGCTCGATGAGGGCGGCGCCGTGGCAACCGATGCACCGCTCGGTGTCACCGAACCCGTTGCCATGGTAGGCGTGTCCGAGAAGGGCCATGTCGACCTTACCGTCACGGCGCGCGCCGACGGCGGCCACGCTTCTACGCCAGCGGCAAACGATGCCTGCCGTCTTCTCTGCCGTGTATGCGAGACCATCTCTGCCAACCCCGGCAAGCCGCAGCTTACGCCTGCCGTCGAGGCCACACTGACCGAGCTGGGTGCCCGCAGCAGCGCGACGTTTCAGACAATCTTTGGCAACCTCTGGCTCACACGCCCCGCGGTTACCAAGATTATGGCCGCCAGCCCCGAGACCTCGGCCATGCTGCGCACAACCTATGCGCTCACGCAGCTCGAAGGCTCCAACGCGCACAACGTGCTGCCACCAGTCGCTCGCGCCAATTTCAACGTGCGCATCGCTCCGTTCGAGACCATCGCCGATGCCGTTGAGCGCGCTCGCAAGCTCGCCGCTCAGCAGTGCCGCGCCTCGGGCGTAAGCCCCGATCACGTCACCGTCGAAATCAACGAGGCGATCCCCTACACCGAACCCGCACCTATCTCGCCTTACGAAGACGATGCCGCCTTCAACTACATCCATCGCTGCGTGTCGGGTGTCTATCCCGAGGCCGGCTTTGCTCCCTACGTGCAGAACTCCTGCACCGACTCGCGCGAGTTCAACGAGATCTGCGATCGCGTCTACCGCTTCTGCGGCTTTATCTACTCGGGCGAGGCGCGCAAGCTCATCCATGCCGCCAACGAACGCATCGGTGTCGATGTCTACAAACGCGGCGTCGAATTCTATGTGGCGTTTCTCGCCAACCTTGAACAGCTGTAGGACGGGAGGGCCGATAGCGCCCCTCCCCGCTTTTACCGACCAGGAGAACCAGCATGACCCAACCAAATCTTAAGCGGGCGGCCCGGCTCGACACCAAGGCCGTTGCCCTCGCCTCCCTACCCTTTATGGGCATGATCAGCTTTTGGCAGGTCTACGACGGCATCGTTCCTAAGATGCTCACGGGGACCTTTGGCCTATCCAACTCGCTCACCGGCGCGATCATGGCCATCGATAATGTCTTTGGCCTGTTCCTGCTTCCGCTCTTTGGCATCCTCTCGGACCGCTGCACAAGCAAACTCGGGCGCCGAACGCCCTTTATCTTGGGCGGCTCCGCGGTGGCAATGCTCTCCGTCCCGCTCATCGCGATCGCCAACAACATGGGCAGCCTGCCTCTGCTCATCGGCGCGATTATTCTCACGCTATTGGCAATATGCGCCTATCGCACCATGACGGTTGCCATCGTGGCCGATATTACGCCTCGCCCACTGCGAACCAAGGCGGACTCGATCGAAAAGATCGTCGGCTATGCGGGGACGGGCCTTATGCTCGTCGCCATCTCGGTCATGGTTCCCAAGGCCCACAAACCCGATTATCTTCCGCTCTTTATCTTGCAGGCCGCCTTTATCCTCGTGTCGGCCGTTGTCTATGGCATCTTTGTCCGTGAGCCCGCCCTCGTCGAAAAGATGCGCGAGAAATCGCTGTCAATGGGCATCGACGAGGATCAGATTGACAAAGATGACTCCCCCGAGGCCGGCGGTAAAGATCGCGTTGCAGACGCCGGCGTACGCCGCTCCATCATCATGCTGCTCGCTGCAACGTTTTTCTACTACATGAGCTATAACGCCATGACCACCAATATCAGCCGTTATGCCGATATGTTCTACGGCATGGAGGGCGGTTCCTACGCCATCATCAATATCGTGACGATTGCAGGCGCGCTGCTAAGCTACGTACCCTTGGCAAATCTTTCACTCAAAATCGGCCGCAAAAAGGTCGCCCTGGGCACCGCCGTCATCATGGTTTTGTGCCCCGCGCTTCTTTGGCTGGCACCCGGCTTCTCACCCGTGTTGTACGGCGTCTTTTTGTTGATGGGCGTCGCGTTGGGCGGCGTGGACCTGTGCGTGTACACGATGATTCTGGAGTGCTGCAGCTCCCAAAGCGTGGGCCGCTACTCCGGTTACTACTACACCGTGAGCATGGCGGCTCAGGTGGCGACACCAATTCTCTCCGGCATCGTTATGGACGTGGCGCCGTCGATGCTCTTCGCCTACATCACGGCAATGGGCATGATTATGGCCGCGAGCATTGCCGCCGCCAAGCACGGCGATGCCATCTTGATCGACGAGGTCGCTCGCCGCGAGGCAGCAAAGTAGGAGACCGAATTAACTACCGTGCGAAAGGGGTCGGATGGGCAAAGCGCCCATCCGACCCCTTTTTCGTTTCATCCTCAAGAGGCTCGTCGAAAACTACCCCACCGTGACGGATTCCCCGGTAAAGGCACTGATCATCAACAGGACAAAGAAAACAAGGTAGCTGGCACTCAGCAGGTACGTAATGATCAGAAAGACGACCCAGCCGACATTGGTTTTACCGTCGGCACGGCGTTGCTCGCGATTGCGGCAGAGCCAAATCGTCACGCCGATGGCAGTGATAAACAGCACGAGCGCCGCCGCGGCAAGCCCGGCAAGCGCAAACATCACGCCAATGCTCACAGCAATAACCGGAAGCAGCAGCAAACCGCACCCGCATCCACCCGGACTATATACGGCAGACTGTCGGCGTCGTTCCATCGTCACTCCATCACAAGCAATCGTTTATAGACATCGAGGCCTTTGAGTAGGATTTCCTCGTCGAAGAGCATGCTATCGGCATGCAGAGCGCTTGTGGCATAGGCGGGGCAGCCATCCGAATCACTCGGGTTGTCTTGGTCCTCTGGCATACCCGTGCCCAGCAGGAAGAACACGCCCGGCAGATGGCGCTGATAGAAGGCGAAGTCCTCGGCAATCAGCAAAGGCTCATCCACGAGCTGCAGCTCGGGCAAGGCAGACGCGACATTGGCAAATAACTCGGGGTCGTTGTCGACCGGCGGATAGCCCTCGGCAAAATCGAGATCGTACGTGCAGCCCGTTGCGGCGCAGGCATCGTCCAGCACGCGGCGCACGCCCTCGCGTGCCCGGTCGAACATGTCGTCTGTAAACACACGCAGGCTGCCGGCAACATGGGCCTCCCCCGCCACCGTGTTGCAGACGGTACCGGCCTGCAGCAGACCAAACTTGCCGATACAGGGCTCGTCGGTGCCCAGCTCGTCCATCAGCTCGCGCTCGGCAACCAAAAACTTCGCTGCCGCCAAGGCCGCATCGTGCGACTCCCCAACCGGCACACCATAGGTCTTAGCAATATGGATACTCGTACCGTGAATATGGATGTGTGTCTCGCTCGAACGCGCCAGCAGCGGGCCGGAACAACTCGCCAACGTGCCGGCAGGCAAATCGGGCCACACGTGAAAGCCAAAAATTCGGTCGACCCCATAGCGCTCGAACACGCCGCTCTCGCATACCGTCTTGGCGCCACCGGTCGTTTCCTCGGCCGGCTGGAACACAAAGAGCACGTTGCGCCTCATGGCGCCCGGCTGCTCGCGAATCGTGCGGTCGACATACGTCGCGGCGGCAAGTGCCATAGCCATGTGTCCGTCATGCCCGCAAGCGTGCATCTTGCCGGGATGCGTCGAGGCAAAGGCCGCACCCGTTGCTTCGACAATGGGTAGCGCATCCATGTCGGCGCGAATCGCCGTGGCATGCGTGGCACCAACGCCAGAGTCGAAGAAAGCACAGACGCAGCTGGGGCACGGATGGGTCACCTCGCAAGCGAGCGGTGCCAGCACGCCCTCGATATAGGCTATGGTTTGCGGAAGATCGAAATCGAGCTCCGGAATGCGATGCAGGTCGCGGCGATAGCGACGGAGTTCTTGGAGCTCGATCATAGAGGATCCCTTCGTGAGGCATATCTGTTGCAACTTATTGTGATGCAGGATTGTGGCACACATGTTTCCAGCATATTGCTGCATTTTTTAAACGTTATATACGAATACTCTTGTTTGGTAAAGTGCAACGTGGTAGGGTCGTTACCACTTGATAGAGGCGCGGGCACGAAGAACCGCGGGCGAGCCGGCAGGCTTTGACCCCGCGGGGAGGCGAAACCCGCCGAACTGGGCTTTTCGGGCACGAAAAACCTGGTGGGCCTGCGGGAAACACCCACAGGACTGTCTGCAGCAATGCGGGAGCGCTATCCGGACATTGGGTCCACGCTATGCGGACTCGATGCGCAGATGGCGCCGTCTGGATAGCGAGGTTTACGGGACATGGCATTGACCCCCAACGAGGCATATGCGGCCAAGCAGCCGTTTGTGGACAAGGAGACGCTCGAGCATATCGTCGAGCAGTTCCCCACGCCGTTTCATCTATATGACGAGGCGGGCATCCGCCGCAACATGCAAGAGGTGCGCGATGCCTTTGCATGGAACCCGGGCTTTAAGGAATACTTTGCCGTCAAGGCCAATCCCAACCCGGCGCTCATTTCCATTCTCAACGAATACGGCTGTGGCTGCGATTGTTCAAGCTACACCGAGCTCATGATCGCCCGCTCGCTGGGCATCACGGGACACGACATCATGTTCTCGTCCAACGACACGCCGGCAGCGGACTTTGAGCTCGCCGACAAACTGGGCGCCATCGTCAACTTTGACGACATCAGCCACATCGAGTTCTTTGAGCGCGTTGCGGGGCCCATCCCCAAGACGGTCAGTTGCCGCTTTAATCCGGGCGGACTGTTCCAGCTCTCCAACGGCATCATGGACAACCCGGGCGACTCCAAATACGGCATGACCACCGAGCAGCTCTTCGAGGCCTTCCGCATACTCAAAGCCAAGGGCGCCGAGGACTTTGGCATCCACGCATTCCTTGCCAGCAACACCGTCACCAACGACTACTACCCCAAGCTCGCGCGCATCCTCTTTGAGCTTGCCGTGCGCCTGGAGCGCGAGACCGGCGCACACGTCGCCTTCATCAATCTGTCCGGCGGCGTCGGCATCCCCTACCTGCCCGAGCAGCAGGCCAACGACATTCGCGCCATCGGCGAGGGAGTACACGCGGCATACGACGAGATCCTGGTTCCCGCCGGCATGGGCGATGTGGCCATCTGCACTGAGATGGGCCGCTTTATGATGGGCCCCTACGGCTGTCTGGTCACCAAGGCTATCCACGAGAAGCAGATCTACAAGGACTATATCGGTGTCGATGCAAGCGCCGTCGATTTGATTCGCCCTGCCATGTATGGCGCCTACCACCACATTACGGTGATGGGTCAGCCGGGCGGCGCCGACAAGGCCACGGCGCCCGTCACGAACACCTATGACATCACGGGCAATCTGTGCGAGAACAACGATAAGTTCGCCATCGACCGCGAGCTGCCGCATATCGACATGGGTGACCTGCTTGTAATCCACGATACCGGTGCGCATGGCTACTCCATGGGCTACAACTACAACGGACGTCTGCGCTCCGCCGAGGTCCTGCTGCGCCCCGATGGCGCGGCCGACCTCATCCGCCGCGCCGAGCGCCCGGGCGATTACTTTTCCACGCTCGACGTGCTGCCGTGCGGCCGAGAGCTGCTGGCCAAGTCGCGCGCCGAAAGCGCCCGCCGTCGCGCCCAAGACGAGCGCCTGGCAGTCGCAGCTCAATGGAACAAACGCATCCAGATCGCGGAGGCGAAGGAGAAGAACATGGACATCCGCAATCTCGAGGGCTCAATCGTCGCCCTGGTTACGCCGTTTAAAAAGGACGGCAGTGTCGACTTTGACGCGCTCGAGCGCCTTATCGATTTCCACTTGCAAAATGGCACCGACGCCATTCTCACCCTGGGCACCACCGGCGAGAGCGCCACGATGACCGATGACGAGGACAACTCCGTCGTCGCCGCCGTGGTCAAGCATGTTGCAGGACGCGTCCCCGTCATCGCCGGCTCAGGCTCCAACTCCACGCAGACCATGCTCACCAAGTCGCTTACTTACCAGGGCTTGGGAGCCGACGGCCTGCTGCTCATTACCCCCTACTACAACAAGTCCAACGAAGAGGGTATCTATCAGCACTTTAAGACCGTCGCCGATGCCGTTGACATCCCCTGCATCCTGTACAACATCCCCGGCCGCTGCGGCTGCGGTATCAGCGAGCGCAACGTAGAGCGCCTAGCCGCGCACCCCAACATCATGGGCATCAAGGAGGCCTCGGGCAACGTCGCCTACGCGGCCAAGATCGCCCACCTGCTGTCCGACGATTTCCGCATGTACTCGGGCGAGGATGCACTCACAGTGCCGCTCATGAGCCTGGGCGCTTCGGGCACCATCAGCGTGTGGGCCGACGTGCAGCCGCAGCTTGTACACGACATGTGCCGCGCTTATCTGGACGGCGACGTAGCGCGCGCCCGCGATATCCAGATTGCCGGCCAGCCGCTCATCAACGCCCTCTTTAGCGAGGTCAACCCCATCCCCGTCAAGGAAGCGCTCGCCCAGATGGGCATGATCGAGGCAAACTACCGTATGCCGCTGTGCCCCATGGCAGACGACACGCGAGCCGCACTTACCGATGCTCTGAAGGGAGCTGGTCTACTTGATTAAGACCGTCATTATGGGAACGGGCCGCATGGGCTCGCTCATCCGCACTACCGCCGAAGGCATTGTCGACGCCGCCGGGCAGCCCGTTTTTGATATCGTGGCCCAGATTGGCTTCGATTTGAGCGAGCTCGAGAACGCACCGGCTGCCGACGTCATCATCGACTTCTCGAACGTCGCGACCTTCGACGCCGTCGTCGCCTATGTCGAGCGCACGGGCGCGGCGTTGGTCTCAGGCACCACAGGCTACACCCCCGAGCAGATGGACCGCCTGCGTGAACTGGGCCAGAACACCCGCGTTATGCACTCGGGCAATTACTCCATCGGTATCGCAGCCCTGCGCCATCTGGTAGCGCAGGCTACACGCGAGCTGCCCGGCTTTGACTGCGAAATCGTCGAGACGCACCACAACCAAAAGGTCGACGCCCCCAGCGGCACTGCCAAGCTACTGCTCGACGCCGTCGTCGAAGCCGAGCCCGAGGCAGGCTACCACCCCGTCTATGGCCGCGAGGGCATGTGCGGAGCACGCGATCCCAAGGAAATCGGTATGCACTCGCTGCGCGGCGGCACCGTCGCCGGCGTGCACGAGGTGAGCTTCTTTGGCCAGGACGAGGAGGTCACGCTCACCCACCGCGCCACGAGCCGTCAGATCTTTGTCAACGGCGCCTTGGCAGCCGCGCAGAAGCTCGTCACCCGCGAACCCGGCTTCTATACGTTCGACAAGGTCATGTTTGCCTAACCAGGTATCAACCGAATCCACCCAAAGGAGAGATAGCAAATGAGCAACGCAGCCGAGATGGATGCACAGGAGATTATCAACTACATCGCCACCGCGCCCAAAAAGACGCCCGTCAAGCTGTACGTGCGCGAGAAGCCGGGCATGAAGGTTGCCTGGGGCGACGCACATGTCTACGGCGGCCGTCGCGGCAAGACCGTCTTTGGCGACTGGGACGAGCTCAAGACCATCCTGGACGCCAATGCCGATTCCATCGATTACTACGACGTTGAAAACGATTGCCGCAACTCCGCCGTGCCCATGCTCGACCTTAAGGGCATCAACGCCCGCATCGAGCCGGGCGCGATCATCCGCGACCGCGTCGAGATTGGCGACCGTGCCGTCATCATGATGGGCGCCATCATCAACATCGGCTCCGTTATCGGCGAGGGTTCCATGATCGATATGGGCGCCGTGCTGGGCGGTCGCGCCACCGTGGGCAAGAACTGCCACATCGGCGCCGGCACCGTGCTGGCAGGCGTTGTGGAGCCCGCCAGCGCCACGCCCGTCATCATCGAGGACGATGTCATGATCGGCGCAAACGCCGTGGTCCTGGAAGGCGTGCACGTGGGCAAGGGTGCTGTAGTTGCCGCCGGCGCCGTGTGCGTCGAGGACGTCCCCGCCGGCGCCGTCGTGGCCGGTGTCCCCGCCCGCGCCATCAAGATGCGCGACGAGAAGACCGACAGCAAGACCGGTCTCGAGGAAGGCTTACGCCGGCTCTAGAGGCGTGTCAACCTGCAAGGAAATGCAGTTCTAAGCAAAAAGGCCGAAGCTCCATTGTGAACTGCCTCCCATTTCTTGGACATGAGAAATGGGAGGCTTTTGGAGTGGGAAGGATAAACTGGACTTTCTTTTAAGGATCCTCAAGCGTATTGCCGCTCGTATTCCACTGGAGACATGTAGCCCAGGGTGGAATGCATGCGCACCCTATTGTAATAGAGCTCTATGTACTTGAAGATGTCCTGCTTGGCCTCGTCCCTCGTCC
>NZ_JBBNLQ010000036.1:0-548 GCF_040092395.1 Collinsella sp. CLA-ER-H4 | reverse complement strand
ACGGCGTGCGCCCCAAGCTCTACGGGAAGGGCGAGAACGTCCGCGACTGGATCCACACCGAGGACCACTCCAGCGCCGTCTGGGACATCCTCACCAAGGGCCGCACGGGGGAGACCTACCTCATCGGCGCCAATGGGGAGAAGAACAACATCACCGTCCTGCGCATGATCCTCGAGGCCATGGGCCGCGACCCCGAGGACTTCGACTGGGTCGCCGACCGCCCCGGCCACGACCGCCGCTACGCCATCGACAGCACGAAGCTCCAGCGCGAGCTCGGCTGGAGGCCGGCGCACACCGACTTCGCCGAGGGGCTCAAGGCCACCATCGACTGGTACGTCGAGAACGAGTCCTGGTGGCGCCCGGCCAAGGAGGCCACAGAGGCCCGCTACAGGGCGCAGGGCCAGTAGGAGGGGATAGCAAAATGGCAGACATCGCATTCGAGAAGGACCTCTCCGTCGCCGAGACCGGCATCGGGGGCCTGAAGGTCGTCGACCTCGCCGTCCACGGCGACTCGCGCGGCTGGTTCAAGGAGAACTGGCAGCGCGCCA
>NZ_JBBNLQ010000035.1:0-412 GCF_040092395.1 Collinsella sp. CLA-ER-H4 | reverse complement strand
ACCAGGAGAGCCGGGACCAGATTGCCCGGGTTGCCCGGTCGGCTCGCGCGACGGCGCGGCGGTTCCACAGAAAGATCTCCGGACTTCACGCCGTTTCTGATCGCATTGTAGACAGCCATCTCGTCTTCGCAGTCGGCGAGCACGCGGTGTGCGTCGTCGTTTTTGATGTCCAGTAAATCTCGAAGGTCCTCCATGCGCCAGCGTCCGAGATCTGGCCATGCGCGTTGCGCGAGCTGATAAGTGTCGATTGCGATGTTGTAGTTAAAGTCCAGGCCAAAGCCGTCCCAGGCAGAACGGCTTTGTTTCAGCTCGCCCTCGTCCTCCATACGGGCAGCCTCGTCGACGACGGGACCGCGCACGTCATACAGGACGTTATCGAGCTTGGTGGATTTAGAAAAAGTACGCATGGTGG
>NZ_JBBNLQ010000034.1:0-655 GCF_040092395.1 Collinsella sp. CLA-ER-H4 | reverse complement strand
ACGGCGTGCGCCCCAAGCTCTACGGGAAGGGCGAGAACGTCCGCGACTGGATCCACACCGAGGACCACTCCAGCGCCGTCTGGGACATCCTCACCAAGGGCCGCACGGGGGAGACCTACCTCATCGGGGCTAATGGCGAGAAGAACAACATCACGGTTCTGCGCATGATCCTGGAGGCGATGGGGAAGGACCCCGAGGACTTCGACTGGGTCGCCGACCGCCCCGGCCACGACCGCCGCTACGCCATCGACTCCACCAAGCTCCAGCGCGAGCTCGGCTGGAGGCCGGCCCACACCGACTTCGCCGGGGGCCTGAAGCAGACGATCGACTGGTACGTGGCCAACGAATCCTGGTGGCGCCCGGCCAAGGAGGCCACCGAGGCCAGGTACAGGGCCCAGGGCCAGTAGGCCCATCCCGGCGAACCGCACCGCGGGGCGCCCGCGCGGGGCCGCAGGGCATGGGGATGACCCTGCGGCCCCGCGCGGGCGCCCCCGGTTATCCAACCTCTTCGATAGGAGCTTTTCCCACATGGCAGACATCGCATTCGAGAAGGACCTCTCCGTCGCCGAGACCGGCATCGGGGGCCTGAAGGTCGTCGACCTCGCCGTCCACGGCGACTCGCGCGGCTGGTTCAAGGAGAACTGGCAGCGCGCCA
>NZ_JBBNLQ010000033.1:0-732 GCF_040092395.1 Collinsella sp. CLA-ER-H4 | reverse complement strand
GGGACCTCGGACGTTTTTCCGGACCATGTCCCGGCGCTATGCCGCATGGCCCCTCTCCTCGCGATACTCCCTAATGGTCTTCCATCCTAGGTCCTTCTTGAGCTTGCCGTCCCTGTACCACTCGATATATTCGCCGAGCAGGCGGGAGAACTCGTCGAACGGCACGCCGGTCCAGTCCCTGCCCTCGAAGAAGTCGCACTTGAGCGTGCCGAAGAACCCCTCGGCGCGCGCGTTGTCGGGGCTCCGGGCCCTCCTCGACATCGAGCGCACCACCCCGGGGCCGCACGCCTCGCGCCACTCGCGCCCCATGTAGACGGCGCCGCCGTCGGTGTGCACCGTGAGCGGCCGGTCCTCGGTCGGCCCGACTATCCCCACCAGGTCCCTGAGCATGCCGACCATCAGGTCGGAGTCGGCGTGGACCGAGACCCTCCAGCAGATCGGCCACCCGTCGAAGCAGTCGATCGCGGGCGACAGGTACGCCCTGTACCCGTCGAGCCTGAACTCCGTGACGTCGGTGACCACGAGCAGGCCGGGCGCGGGCGCGCGGAAGTCGTGCGTCCCGTCCGCGCGCAGTGGGACGTTGGCCGGGCGCTCCGCGAGCTCGCCCCGGTAGCTGCGGTACCTCGCCCTCCGGCGCATCTGCGCCGCCTTGCGGGCGACCAGGCCCTCCTCGCGCATGATCCGGCGCACGACCTTCTCGGGCGCGACGACGGGGCTCTCGGCGTCCCCGGG
>NZ_JBBNLQ010000032.1:0-744 GCF_040092395.1 Collinsella sp. CLA-ER-H4 | reverse complement strand
CGGGGTCAGCCCGTGGGAGGCCAGGGCGCCGCTGACCGGTGGACGGCACCGAGCCGTCATCCGAGATGGAGAGGGGGGAGGCCTCGCGGCCTCCCCCTTTTTGCGTTTACGGGCTTTTGTCTCACATTATACAAACCGACATTTACACTATCTGTTTTAGGTGTGTTCGGATTGGCTTTAGTCGAGGGCATCGTTGTCGTCCGCGGTGAGGTAGAGCCGATCTTTTTGCTTATGTCGCTTTCTGATGGCGCTCAGTCGGCTCCAGGGTTCTGTCGCCACGTTTATTCGGACGGATCTTTTGCTCCTTATTTCCAGTAAATCAATTAAGAGGCATTGTTTCAATCAAATTCACTCCGCCTGCGGGGGCTCTATCTAATTAGTGATAGAGTCCCCGCTGGCGTTTTATAGATTTGTTAACGTTGTCCTTCAATTTATGACGGGCTTACTAGCGGAGACCGACGAGGATATAAAGATGCTATGTCTACAGTGGACAGCAAGATTCCCGAGGTCATACGGTCTGTCCGAGGTTTATGACCATATGTATGACTCTGAGCAACTCGGAGTCCAGTTAATTCATTTGTGAACAAAATATGGAGTGCGCGATTCCCGCCCACGGCGCCCCTCCGGTCTGGCAATATATCTCCTTGCCGCGCGGCCCGGTGGAACCGGGAACCAGCGCAGGCGTGCACCTTGAGAACCGGATACTGCGAGGATGGACACTCACTTCAGTGTCGCATCCGGGCA
>NZ_JBBNLQ010000031.1:0-787 GCF_040092395.1 Collinsella sp. CLA-ER-H4 | reverse complement strand
CCGGGCGCGAGCTCGCGCCACGAGACGGGCTCGCCGGGTCCCCTCCTGAGGTCGGCGGTCACGGACTCAGGCCCGTAGACGCCGCCGCTCGCCTCGAACGACGCGCGCACGCGCTCCCTGAGCGCGGCCTTGGGGTCGGGCCTCGAGATCCTGGGCGCCTGGTCAAGATAGGTGCTCTTCGGGATCGACAGGGTCCTGGTCACGTCCGCGAGCCTCACCGCCGGCGAGAGCCTCCTCGCCGCCTCTCCCGCCCTGTGCTTCTCCTCGTTCGTCAAAGAGCCAGGGCCTGGTGCTTTTAGGACGTCCAACACCGCCAGGGCCTCGGCGAGCCTGACCTCGGCCTCGCGGGCGCGCTCGGCGGGGTCGTCGGGAAGCCCCTCCAGGCCCCAGTCCCGCCAGTCGGTCTGCTCGGGCGGCTCGCCGCCGGCCCCTCCGCGCCCGGTCCTCTCCATCTTGCCCGCGCCCCCTTCGGCTCGACGCTTCCGCGGGGAGGCGGGCTCGGTGCCCGGTCGCCTCGCGGCGAATGCGGGGCTGCCCTCGCCGTGCGAGCAGTGCATGCGCTCCGCCCGGTCGGGCATCTCACGGGCGGTCAGCTCGCCCGCCTCCTCCAGCTTGAGCCAAGCATACAGGTTGTCCTTGTTCGGGAAAAGCGGCAGGCTCCTGCAGGCGGCGGGGGCGGACAGGCCGCTCCGGTGGAACTCCCAGAGAATCCCCTCGCGCTCCTCTTTCGTATACATCGGACTCCCTCCTGGACCCAGATTGGGTCCGAGATTTTGTCCGAGGTCCC
>NZ_JBBNLQ010000030.1:0-1184 GCF_040092395.1 Collinsella sp. CLA-ER-H4 | reverse complement strand
ATTTCCCCGGACAGGACCACCTTTGCCGCCGAGACCTTGAACTGCCTGTCGTATCGCTTTCTTCTTTGGGTCATCTTGAACACCTTTCGCTCTTAACTAGGTGTCCAATTCATCATACCCACTCCACTTTCTTTATGCGCGTTGATTTGAGGGTGAAGCATGATGTCGAGGCCAGGAAGGCGGCCATAGGGCTCTTCGAGCTCGGGCACGGGTATAAATCTGCCGCGATTGCCCTTTCGCTTCCAGCGGAAGCCGTGAGAAGATGGCAGGAGATATACCGCGCGTTCGGGAGCGAGGTGCTGCTGCGCATGGACGGAAAGCAGGGCAGGTACACATACGAGCAGAAGGTCGCCGCCGCCTCCGCCGTCGTCGACGGCGGCATGACGAAGACCGAGGCGATGGCGGCGTTCGGCATAATGTCGATGTCGCCGCTCGATAAGTGGTGCGCGCTATACCGCCGGGGCGGCGCGGAGGCCCTGCGCCCGAGGCCCAAGGGCCGGCCGAGCGGTTCCAGGGCGAGGCCGCGGACCCGCGAGGAGGAGCTCGAGGAGCGGTGCCGAAGGCTCGAGGCGGAGGTGGCCTACCTAAAAAAATTACGCGCCCTGGTCGAGAGGGACGGTCTCTGACCAGGGCGAAGGCCGAAGCGGTCGCGGCCCTGCGCGCCGAGGGGCACGCGCTCGGGCACCTGCTCGCATGCGCCGAGCTCAAGAGGTCGACCTACTACTACGCCCTCGCGCACCCTCCGAGGCCCACGCGCCCCGAGCTCCGGGAGGCGGCCGCCGAGATCTTCTCGCGCACCGCCAACGGCTGCGGACACCGGCAGATAGCGATGTGCCTCAGGGCGGAAGAGGGGGCCGTGATAGCCGACAAGACCGTGCTCAAGATGATGCGCGAGATGGGGATTCGCTGCGGTATCAGACGCGAGACGGCCTACCACAGGTACAACTCGTACAGGGGCGTCGTCGGCAGGACGTTCGAGAACGTGATCGCGAGGGATTTCGACGCCGGGGCCCCGTGGCGGAAGCTGGGGACGGACGTCACCGAGTTCAAGGTGGCCGGCGGCAAGGCCTACTGGGCCCCGACGCTGGACTTCTGCACCAAGGAGATCGTGGCGAGCGACATATCGACCACGCCCGACATGGCCCAGCAGGCGAGGATGCTCGACGAGCTGCTGCCCAAGATCC